>JALEIR010000005.1 GCA_022769665.1 Lachnospiraceae bacterium
GAAGGTGTAGACAATGAAATTACAGGAAATTCATTGAAAGCCCGGTCGAGAAGAAAAAGAATCGATCGGGCTTTTACATTGTTGATATATGAGAACGGAGATATAAAATGACAGAAAAGAATTCATGTAGCAGAATTGCCCGAAACTGCGAAGAACAGGATGTTGACGCGGTGATTGCTCTTCTGGACGGATATACTTCCGCAGGAGAGAGCAGAATTAAAGTGAATGTGGTTGAGGGGGAGGGAGAAATCCTTTCTCATCAGTATCATCATGGCAGGTGTGATGTGGGAAGTCCATGGGCCTGCGGGACAGCCTTTGATGTGTTGGAGTAGTTTATGAAAAAGATTGATTGGAAAAAGCAGGCTGTAAAGAGCCTGAAAATTGCTCTGGCAGCCGCCATTGCCATAGCGGTAGCAGGGGAGCTGGGATTAAAGTATTCTGCCACGGCAGGTATCATAACGGTACTGAGCATCGGAAATACCAAGAGAGAGACCTTAAAAACAGCCGTTGAGAGAGGTCTGGCATTTTTATGTGCATTGCTCTTGGCAGCAGGATGTTTTGGGGTTTTTGGCTATACCTTGCCGGGCTTTACCGTATATTTATTGTTATTTGCATTACTCTGTCTCTGTGTTGGCTGGGGCGCAGCTATTGCCATGGATTCCGTGTTGATTACTCATTTCCTCGGGGAACAAAGCATGGCGCCGGTCTTCCTGTTGAATGAAGTCCTTTTGTTTTTCATCGGAACCGGAATGGGAATTTTGGTAAATATGCATCTTCACAGGAAAGAAGCGGATTTCCGGAGGCTTTCCGATGAGGTAGACAGTCAGATAAAAGGAATCCTTCATCGGATGTCCCTCTGGCTTCCCAGAGAAGATAAGAGTGAATATGGTTCCGGATGCTTTGAAAAGCTGGATAAGGCTTTGGAGGAAGCAAGGCTGTGCGCTGCGGCAAATTATAATAATTCTGTGCTGGAGCGAAATCCCCGGGAATTGGATTACATTGAGATGCGGGAGAAACAGAGCATTATTTTAAAGGGCATCTATGAAAATATCAAGAGCATCACATTTCTGCCGGAGCAGGCGAAGCAGGTGGCTGAGCTGTTCGGAAAGATTGAGGAGGATTACCACAGAGAGAATACAGTGGAAGAACTGTTGAACAGTCTCGGGAAGCTGTTGGAGGAGATGAAGCAGCAGGAACTTCCTGCAAGCAGAGAGGAATTTGAGGCAAGAGCCATTCTGTTTTACATTTTGATGCAGACGGAAAGTTTTTTGAATTTGAAACGGGATTATATGTTGCGGAACGGTTTCTTGTGATAGAATAGATGCATATATTAGGAAATGTCTTTGAACTTATTAAACGGAGGGAGCCGGGTATGAGGTATTTTCTGGAAAATGAGCAGATTAAGGTAGAGATTGAGAGCTTTGGGGCGGAACTGAAATCCTTGGTAAATAAGGCTACGGGACAGGAGTATATGTGGGAGGCTGACCCGGCATATTGGGGTAAAACCTCACCTGTTTTGTTCCCTTTTATCGGAAAACTTGAGGGCGCCGGGTATAAGTATGGCGGAAAAGATTATGCCATAGAAAAGCATGGCTTTGCCAGAGATATGGAGTTTTCCTGTGTGGAACAGAAAACAGACTGTATTACTTTTTTCATCGAAAGCAATGAAATAACACTGAAAAAGTTTCCGTTTCCTTTTTATCTTGAAATTTCCTATGAATTGAGAGGAAATACCGTGACGGAAAAATGGCGTGTGACAAACAGGGGAGAAAAGCCGATGTATTTCTCCATGGGAGGTCATCCGGCTTTCGCCTGCCCGTTGATGAAAGAAGGTGTGCGGGCTTATCGTCGTACAGATTGCTTTATCAAGCTTTATAATGACAAGTTGGAAGCATACGACGGTAATGCGGTTTTGTCTACGGATATCGGCGTGCCGGACGGGCTTTTAACCGGAGGAGTTACTTCCGTTGAGGTAAGAGATAGTCTGATTCCCGTGAAAGAGCATATTTTTGACCTGGATGCATTGTGCCTGGAAAAACAGGGCATCGGAGCAGTGGGACTCTGCGATGTATCCGGCCGAGAGTATGTCCGGGTGGAAGCAGATTGTCCCGTCTGGGGTATTTGGTCACAGCCGGACAGCAATGCTGCTTATGTCTGTCTGGAACCCTGGTGGGGAATATGCGACAGCAAAGGCTATGACGGCACACTGGAAGAGCGTCCCTATACTAACAGTGTAGAGGCGGGAAAGACCTGGGAGAAGAAATATACGATTGTAATTGAATGAAACTGAAAACAGATGATAGCACAATGCAACGCCTTGAATAGAGATAATCGGAAAAAAGTGCTTGCATATCAATATCAAGTGTGTTAGAATGCTCCTAACGCAAATAATCGTGTATACAATTATACGATTATGTGCGTATTCAATAAGGAGGATGATATTATGAAAAAAACCAAAGCTGTATTAGCAATCATGATGGCTTCAGCAATGGTAGCAGGTCTTGCAGGCTGTGGAAGCACAGACACAACCACAACTCCTTCTTCCACAACAGGCGCAGTTGAAGCCGGCTCCGGGGATGCAGCCGGAGATGCAACACCTATAGCAGGCGGACTTGACATGAACGTTATGCTGGAGACACCTGTAGAGTCTCTTGACCCTCAGCAGGCAACTGACGGTACCTCTTTTGAGGTCATTGCAAACTATACTGACGGACTGATGCAGATGGATGCAGACGGTGCAGCCGTTCCCGCCATCGCTGAAAGCTATGAGTTATCTGAAGATGGTTTGACCTATACTTTTCATCTGCGTGAAGACGCTAACTGGAGCAACGGCACTCCTGTTACTGCTGCAGATTTTGTATTTGCATGGCAGAGAGCTGTCGATCCCGCAGTGGCATCCGAGTATTCCTATATGCTCAGCGATATCGGACAGATTAAGAATGCTGCAGAAATTATCGCCGGTGAGAAAGATAAGAGCGAATTGGGTGTAACTGCAGTTGATGAGAAGACATTGAAGGTGGAGCTGAATGTTCCTGTCAGCTATTTCCTGTCTTTGATGTATTTCCCTACTTTTTATCCTGTAAACGAGGAGTTCTTTAACTCCTGTGGCGATACTTTTGCAACCAGCCCTGAAACCGTTCTTTCCAACGGCGCATTTGTTCTGGATGCTTATGAGCCGGCAGCAACTTCTTTCCATTTGACAAAGAATGCCGGTTACTACGACGCTGACAGAATTCAGCTGGGTGGCTTGAACTATCAGGTAGTTCAGGATTCACAGCAGGCTCTGATGAGCTATCAGACCGGTGCTCTTGACACTACATTGGTAAACGGTGAGCAGGTTGATCAGGTAAAGGATGACCCTGAATTCCAGGCAATCGGTGCAGGTTATCTTTGGTATGTCAGCCCCAACATGGATGCAGTTCCGGAGCTTGCCAATTTAAATATTCGTCTGGCTATGACCTTTGCCATTGACCGTGAGGCTATAACAAATGACGTATTGAAGGACGGTTCTGCTGCTACCTTTACCGCAGTTCCCCCTCAGTTTGCAGCCGGCCCCGACGGATCCGATTTCTCTGCTGACCAGACAAAGTTCTCTGATGTATGTGCATATGACACAGCAAAAGCAGTAGAGTATTGGCAGACAGGTCTTACTGAGCTCGGCATCAGCGAGCTGACTTTGGACATGGTAGTTGATGCGGATGATGCACCTCAGAAGGTTGCACAGGTACTGAAGGAACAGTGGGAGACAACACTTCCCGGGTTAACCGTAAATCTGACCGTGGAACCCAAGAAGCAGCGTGTTCAGGATATGCAGGACGGAAACTTCCAGCTGGGTCTTACCCGTTGGGGACCTGACTATGCAGATCCTATGACCTACCTTGGCATGTGGGTAACAGACAACTCCAACAACTATGGTTTGTGGAGCAATGAAGAGTATGATGCAATTATTGAGGAATGTACTACAGGTGATTTGTGTACGGATGCAGAAGGCCGTTGGACCAGACTTTACGACGCTGAGAAGATTGTAATGGACGAGGCAGTTATCTTCCCTCTTTATACACAGTGTAATGCGGAGATGATGTCCTCCAAGGTTACCGGCGTAGAGTTCCATCCCGTTGCTTTGAACCGTGTTTATAAGAATGCTGTAAAATCAGAGTAATCTCTCGGATTTACAGTTGAGCAGATGATTACGACACAGCCGCACTAAGGCTTTATCAGTGCGGCTGTTGTGGTTGAAAAAGGTGGTCCGCTGAGCGTTCCATCTGCAAGACAGCGATAAAAAAGGGCAAGGAGGCAGAAAGTGAAGAAATATATTGTAAAAAGAGTGATTACATCCGTTTTTACACTTTTGGCCATTCTGTTGGTTTTGTTTATATTGATGCAACTCATGCCGGGTTCACCTTTCAACGACGAAAAGCTTAATGCAGACCAGCGTATGGCACTTTATACCAAGTATGGATTGGACAAACCTATTGTGGTGCAGTTTTATCACTACGTAGTTAATATGCTGAAAGGGGATATGGGTGTCAGCTATAATATTTCCAAGAACACTCCCATTTCTCAATTGATTCAGACAAGACTGCCCATTTCCATACGGGTAGGCGGCTGTGCCGTGGCAATCGGTGCTCTGGCGGGACTGTTACTGGGTCTGGTAGCTGCTTTAAAGCATGACACGTTTATAGATTCTATTGCAACTGTCATATCGGTAATCGGTGTTTCGGTGCCTTCTTATGTGTTTGCACTGGGACTGAGCTATGCTTTCGGTTTTCGCCTGAGATGGTTCCCCATGCTGTTTTCACAACAGGCTGTTTTCAGCTCCAGTGTACTTCCCAGCATCTCATTGTCTATGTTTACCATGGCATCTATTGCAAGATTTACCAGAAGTGAAATGCTGGAAGTGATGGGAAGCGACTATATGTTGTTGGCGGAAAGCAAAGGAATCTCAGGATCTTCTCTGATATTTCGCCATGCACTGCGAAATGCATTAATTCCCATTATTACGGTGCTGGCACCGCTGATTGTAGATTTGATGACGGGTTCGCTGGTGGTAGAGAAAATTTTTGCCATTCCCGGAGTGGGAAGCCTGTTGGTGACAGCAATTCAGTCAAACGATTATAATGTGGTCATTTCGCTGAGCTTTATTTATTCGGCAATGTACATTGGTATTATGCTGGTAGTTGATATTCTGTACGGTATTATTGACCCCAGAATCCGACTGGCCAAGAAGGGAGACTGATAGGATGAAAAAGGCAAAAACAGCAGAAGCATCCGGAGCTTTTTCTGCATACATACCGGTGGATGCGGACTTTAGGCTGAGAGATAACGCCGGAGAAATTGCAATTGATGAAAATTTTGCCGCACAAAGCTTCGGCAAAGATGTCCTGATTCGTTTCTTCCGTAAAGCCAGCGCTGTAATCGGATTGATTTTGATTATTGTCATCAGTCTCATGGCCGTGGTGGGACCCGGTATGAACGAGTACACTTATTCCGGTCAGGAATTGAGTCAGAAAAATCTGGCACCCAGAATCAAAGCATTGGAAAAATTCGGAATTTTTGACGGCAGTGAGACGATGAATACGACAACAGGGTCCAAGACTGTGAACTATTATGTTGAAAAAGGTCTGGATGATGTGGAGTATTGGTTTGGAAGCGATAACTTCGGACGTGATATTTGGACCCGTACCTGGTCAGGTGCGAGGGTGTCTCTGATTATCGCAGTAGCAGCAGCGGTGATAGATATGGTAATCGGTATGAGTTACGGACTGATTTCCGGCTATTTCGGCGGCAAGATTGATATGACTATGCAGCGTATTTTGG
Source organism: Lachnospiraceae bacterium (assembly GCA_022769665.1). Taxonomy (GTDB): domain Bacteria; phylum Bacillota; class Clostridia; order Lachnospirales; family Lachnospiraceae; genus Acetatifactor. Next base: position 5,818 of record JALEIR010000005.1, read on the forward strand.
AGATTGTCAACGGAATTCCCCGTCTTGTGATTGTAACTTTGCTTCTTCTGGTGCTGAAGCCCGGTATGCTGACCATTATTTTTGCGTTGATGCTGACTGAATGGGTAGGTATGAGCAGAATTGCCAGAGCAGAAATGCTGAAACTGAAAGAGCAGGAATTCGTGCTGGCATCCAGAACGCTGGGGGCAGGAAGCTTTTTCATTATTTTTAAAGAAGTATTACCCAATATTATCGGACCGATTATCACTCAGGTCATGTTTTCCATTCCTACCGCCATATTTACCGAAGCGTTCTTGAGCTTTGTCGGTCTGGGAATACCTGTACCGCGATGCTCACTGGGTTCCTTGATATCGGAAGGCTTTAACAGCTTCACCACGCATCCCTATCAGATTGTGCCGCCCATATTGGTGATGGCGCTTCTGATGTTGAGTTTTAACCTGGCAGCAGACGGCCTTCGCGAAGCCCTGGACCCCAAGCTGAAAGAAATGTAGTGTGAAAGGAGAAAGAGATGTCAGAAGAAAAAGAAAAGATTCTACAGATAAAAGACCTTGATATTACCTTTCATACTACAGCCGGTGATGTCCATGCCATTCGCGGAGTTAATATTGATTTGCACAGAGGAGAAACCGTAGCAATTGTCGGTGAGTCCGGTTCCGGAAAATCCGTTACCATGAAGGCTGCGATGGGTATTTTGGCTTCCAATGCTACTGTATCAAACGGTACTATCGAGTTCTCCTATCATCATGCGGACGGCTCGCCGGAGACAGTGGATATTTTGCAGAAGGATAAGAAATGGATTCGCCGTCATATTAACGGAAAAAGAATTGCCATGGTTTTTCAGGACCCTATGACAAGTCTTGACCCCACCATGACCATCGGTAAACAGATTATGGAGGGAATGATATGGCATTTCAAGACGCCGAAAAAGGAAGCCTGGGATAAGGCGGTATCCCTGTTGAGAGAGGTTGGAATTGAAGAGCCCGAGAAGAGAATGAAAAACTATCCTCATCAGCTGTCCGGTGGCATGCGGCAGAGAGTGGTAATTGCAATCGCACTGTCCTGTAATCCGGATTTACTGATTTGCGATGAGCCAACCACAGCCCTTGATGTGACGATTCAGGCAAAGATAATAGAACTGATCAGAAGAATACAGAAAGAGAGAGGCATATCTGTTATCTATATCACGCATGACCTTGGTGTGGTGGCAAAGGTGGCTGATTATATTCATGTTATGTATGCCGGAAAGATTGTGGAGAAGGGAACTATCAATGAAGTTTTCTACGACCCGCGTCATCCCTATACCTGGGGGCTTTTGTCAGCCATGCCCGATTTGGATACCGCTGATGAAAGACTTTATACGATTCCCGGGTCTCCGCCAAATTTGTTGCATGAAAAGTGCGGAGATGCATTTGCACCCCGAAACCGCTATGCTCTTGAAGTGGATTATAAAGCGGAACCGCCCATGTTCCGGATTACGGACACCCATTATGCGGCAACCTGGCTTTTGGATGAACGGGCACCTAAGGTAGAAATGCCTAAGGAACTGAGAGAGAGGCTGGACCGTATGAAGAAGGAGGCGAAAAATAATGGCAGTGAATTATAACGCAGAGCCCCTTCTGAAAGTGGAAGGCTTAAAACAATATTTCAAGATGAGCGGCAATTATACGGTAAAAGCCGTGGAGGATGTTTCCTTTCAGATTTATCCGGGAGAAACCTACGGATTGGTAGGAGAATCCGGTTCGGGAAAATCGACCATCGGAAGAAGCATTATCAGGTTGTATGATCTTACGGACGGAAAAATAACTTTTAATGGGATGGACATCAGCGGAAGGATGAGCAAGGCTGTCAGTAAAAATCTGCGCACCCAGATGCAGATGATTTTTCAGGATCCCATGGCATCATTGAACCCCAGAAAAAAAATAGGGGATATTATCGGTGAAGGACTGGATATTCATCATGTGTTTCAGACAAAGCGGGAACGCGATGAAATGGTGAAGAAGATTCTGAAAAAAGTTGGATTGGCACCGGAGCATGCAAGCCGCTATCCCCATCAGTTTTCCGGCGGACAAAGACAGCGTGTTGGCATTGCAAGAGCGTTGATTATGAATCCTAAATTGATTATTGCGGATGAATGTATTTCCGCATTGGATGTTTCCATTCAGGCTCAGGTTGTGAATCTGATGAAAGATATCCAGCAGGAGACAGGGGCAGCTTACCTATTCATTGCTCATGACCTCTCTATGGTCAAGTATATTTCGGACAGAATCGGTGTGCTCCATTTGGGACACCTTTTGGAAACCGGCACAACAGAAGAAATTTTCTCCAACCCGATTCATCCTTATACAAAGAGTCTTCTGTCAGCAATTCCCGTACCAAATCCTGTTGTGGAGAAGCAGCGTGCCGTGCTCAATTATGATTACAAGACCTCCGGCCTGAACTATAACGAAGGAACCAATCATCTTGTCTCCGGCACCCATTTCGTAAAATGTACGGATGAGGAATTTGCCCGCTGGAGCTAAACAGAAGCTGTTTTTACTTGACAAACAGCCCGTATCTGCACTACAATCACTACATATAAGTGACTGAGAAGAGGATTAGTACAGATTTCGGAAGCATTCCAGAGAGAGGACGTGGCTGGGAAGTCCTTATGCGGAGAGTTTGGAACCTGCCTCGGAGTCCTGTGTGAGATTCGGACAGCAGGAAAGCTGCGGTGATGGATGAAAGCACAGCGTAAGCCGGCGTTAACGGTAAAAGAGACGGATGTCAGCACAGGCATCAATTAGGGTGGTACCGCCGAGTTTTCGGTCCCTTTGGGGAGCGAGACTCGGCGTTTTGTTTTGAGTCTGCTTCCTCAGACTGTTGCGCCGTAAAACGGCAGAAAAGAGGAGAAGAGAATGGCAAAGGACGTACAAAACACATCAAAGAAAATGGTAGAAGAAATCACATCCATGGACGTGGATTTTGCCCAGTGGTATACGGATGTGGTGAAAAAGGCAGAGTTGATTGACTATACCTCTGTCAAGGGCTGCATGGTAATCAAACCTGCCGGATATGCAATCTGGGAGTTGATTCAAAAACAGCTGGATCAGAGATTTAAGGAGACGGGAGTGGAAAATGTATATCTTCCCATGTTTATTCCCGAATCCCTGCTGGAAAAGGAGAAGGATCATGTCGAGGGCTTTGCACCTGAGGTTGCATGGGTGACTCACGGCGGTCTTCAGCCTCTTCAGGAAAGACTTTGCGTTCGCCCTACTTCAGAGACTTTGTTCTGTGATTTTTATAAAAACGATATTCACTCCTACAGAGATTTGCCCAAGGTTTACAATCAGTGGTGTTCAGTAGTCCGTTGGGAGAAGGAGACCAGACCTTTCCTGCGTTCCAGAGAATTTCTTTGGCAGGAAGGTCATACCGCTCATGCAACCGCAGAGGAGGCTGAGGCAAGAACCATCCGGATGCTGAATCTTTATGCGGATTTCTGTGAAGAAGTTCTGGCGATTCCCGTAATCAAGGGACAGAAGACGGAAAAAGAGAAGTTTGCAGGCGCTGTTGCAACTTATACTATAGAAGCACTGATGCATGACGGAAAGGCTTTGCAGTCCGGTACCAGCCACAATTTCGGTGACGGTTTTGCGAAGGCATTCGGCATTCAGTTTGCGGACAAGGACAATACCTTAAAATATGTATATCAGACCTCCTGGGGTATGACAACACGTCTGATTGGCGCAATCATCATGGTACACGGTGACAATGAAGGATTGGTGCTTCCTCCCAGAGTAGCTCCCATTCAGGTGTGCATCGTTCCTATTCAGCAGAAGAAGGAAGGGGTTCTGGATAAGGCCTATGAACTTCGGGATATGTTGAAAAAGAACTTCCGCGTGAAGGTGGATGATTCCGACAAGACTCCGGGCTTTAAGTTTGCAGAGGCTGAGATGCGCGGATATCCCATCCGTGTGGAAATCGGTCCCAAGGATATCGAGGCAGGGAAGTGTGTCATCTGTCGCCGCGATACCAGAGAAAAGATAGAGGTTTCTTTGGATGAACTGGAGGCAAAGGTGGGTGAACTGATGGAGACCATCCAGAAAGAGATGCTGGAGAGAGCAAGAGCCCATAGAGATGCCCATACCTATACGGCTGCCAACATGGAAGAGTTTGAAAAGATATTTGCAGAGAAATCCGGCTTTGTAAAAGCTATGTGGTGCGGAGAGCGGGAGTGCGAGGACAAAATCAAAGAGAAGCTTGCTGTCACCAGCCGTTGTATGCCTTTTGAACAGGAGCACATTGCAGACACCTGCGTCTGCTGCGGAAAGCCTGCCAAGAAGATGGTATATTGGGGCAGAGCGTACTAAGACGGAAGTTTGCGAATGTGTCGGCAGAAGAACATACCGTGCCGCCCGTCGTATAAAGGAGAATACAATGCTCAATCAGACAATTCCCATTCAGGTGGAAGGCTCTTTGCCTGATACCCGATTCATTACCTATATTCAGGACCACTACGAAGAAATCAATATAGATAAAAGACCTCTTGTCCTGATATGTCCGGGCGGAGGTTACCGTTATACCTCCGTGCGTGAAGGGGAAGCCCTTGCCATGCAGTTCCTTGCAATGGGTTATCATGCGGCAGTGTTGAAATACTCCTGTGCACCTGCCGGATATCCCGTAGCGCTGACAGAGCTGGCATCGGCAATGCTGCTGATTCGGCAGCATGCTGAAGAATGGCATGTGGACCCTGAAGCTGTCATTGTGTTGGGATGTTCTGCAGGCGGACACCTTGCGGCAAGTCTGGGTGTTTTTTGGAAAGAAGAGTTTTTGCGGAAGACATTGGGAATTTCAGCTGAGAAGCAAAGACTTCTCCGCCCCGACGGCATGATACTTTGTTATCCCGTTATTACCTCAGGTGAATTTGCCCACCGAGGCTCCTTTGAAAATCTGCTGGGTGAAACAGAAGGACAGGCAGAACGTCTTCAGAACCCAAACAGCCTGATAAACCGGCTGTCTCTGGAGAACAGAGTGACATCTGAAACACCTCCTGCATTTATCTGGCATACCTATGAGGACGGTTCTGTTCCGGTGGAAAACTCTCTGCTCTTTGTAAGCGCCCTGCGCAGAGCCGGAGTTTCTGCGGAATTTCACATGTATCCTAAGGGGGGACATGGTTTGGGGCTTGCCAACCGCCTGACCCAGACAAGAGACGGCAGGGCGATTCAAGATGAGTGTACCTCCTGGATTGCTCTTGTACACACATGGCTGGAAAGCAGATATGTAGCGCTTGAAACAGGAAAAAGTTCAGATTCTCAAAGCTGACGGAAGGTGGTAAACTTGAACGACAGGATTATAGAAATACCGAAATTCTATGGAAGTCTTTCCGGAATGCTGAAAAAATTTGACCGGTATGGGAGACAGGATTATTTTCAGGGAGACACACCGGAAGAATTGAAGCAATGGCAACAGACTTCACGCCGGACGTTAAAGGAGCTGATTGGCTGGAAATACATGGAAACATGTGAACTGCTTCCACGGACGGAGGAATGTATAACGCTTAAGAACGGTATTGTCCGCGAGAAAGTAATCATTCAGGTGGAGCCGGATATATGGATGCCATTGTATATTCTGATTCCGCCCGAGGCGGTAACGAAGACTGAGAAGGGTGAAAAGCCGGACTGCTTTTTATGTCTTCCCGGTCATCAGGGCGGCGGAAAGTACAGCGTAGCCGGTTGCTATGATATTCCTGCTGTCAGGGATAAAATAGAGTTTTACCACTACGATTACGGTATGCAGATGGCAAAACATGGGTTTGTGGCACTCTGCCCGGACTGCAGAGGCTTTGGAGAACGCCGGGATGAAGCACTCCGAAATCAGGAGGATGAAAAAGCTTTTCTTACCGGAACCTGTTTCCATCTGGCACATATGGCGGAGGCACTGGGAGAGACTGTTATCGGAATGTGCACCTGGGATGTAACCAGACTGATTGATTATGTGTATGAGAGAGGACAATGGAATACGGACACCCTGGGAGTCATGGGCTTTTCCGGAGGAGGAATGCAGACGCTCTGGGCTGCTGCGCTGGATGAAAGAATCAGGAGAGCAATTATCAGCGGATACCTGTACGGATATAAGGATTCTCTGTTGATATTGAACGGAAACTGCAGCTGTAATTATGTACCTCAGTTGTGGCAGCATTTTGACATGGGAGATATTGCAGCCCTGATTGCGCCAAGACCTCTTGCAATACAGTCCTGTCAAAATGACCATCTCAATGGTCCCCGGGGAATGGCAAATGTATTGGAACAGCTTGAGACAGTGCGAAAGGCATATAGGCTATATGGAAATATGAAATATCCGTTTCATGACGTAAGGGACGGTGAGCATTGTTGGCACGAGGAGATACTGGATGAACTACATCGTATTGGATTTGGAATGGAATCAGAGCAATAACGGCACAGAGGAAGAAACCCCTAATCTGCTTTTTGAGGTCATTGAAATCGGAGCGGTAAAACTAAATGACAAATATGTCATGATTGATGAATTCAGTCAACTGATTAAGCCTGAGGTATATCATGAAATGCATCAGATTACCAGCCGGCTGATTCATCTTCAAATGAAAGAGCTGGAGAGGGGAAAACCGTTTCAGGAGGTTGCCGGTAATTTTTTGGACTGGTGTGGCACTGAAGAGTATATGTTCTGTACATGGGGGAGTCTGGATTTAACAGAGCTTCAGCGCAACATGAAGTTTTTTGATATGACACCACTGTCGGATGGGCCGATTGCATATCTGGATGTACAAAAGCTGTTCAGCCTGGCCTTTGAGGACGGAAAATCCAGGAGAGCATTGGAATATGCGGTAGATATGATGAAACTGGAAAAGGATATCCCTTTTCACCGTGCTTTCAGTGATGCTTATTATACCGCAAAGATTTTTGCGGTGATTGCCGGACAGCATCCGAATGTATTGAGAAATGTATCCTACGATGTGTTTCATCCGCCGCTTACCAGGGAGCAGGAGATAAAAGTTCAGTTTGAGAATTATGCAAAATATATTTCCCGGGAATTTGACAGTAAGGCGGAAGCTTTTGCAGACCGTGAGGTCATCTCCAGCAAATGTTATCTGTGTCACAGAAATCTGCGAAAGAAGATAAGATGGTTTTCACCCAACGGAAGACATTACTATTGTCTGGCATACTGCGATAAACATGGCTATCTCAAGGGAAAGATTCGCGTTCGAAAGTCAGATGACGGGAAGATTTATGTTGTGAAGACCACAAAGCTGATTCCTGAAGAAGAGGCTGATAAGATTAAAGAGCGGGGCGTTCATACAAAAGAAATGCGAAAAAAGCATGCCCATAAAACAGGGATTACGAGTTAAAAATCGTAATCCCTGAATTTGTTTATGCGTTTTACACTTTTTCTGTGTCCTTTTCTGTTTCTTCGCCAGGTCCTTCGGTTATTTTTATGAGAAAAATCGTAGTTCTTTAAAAAGGCGCGAATCAGAAAGACTATGAAGATCAGTACAGCGATACCCGCAAGAATTCCAAGTACTTTAAGAATGTTGATAAAAACAACAGGCTTATCTGCTACATCCGGTTCAGTCATTGCAGCTTCTTCTTCCGCCGTAGAAGTGAAAAGGTTGTTGTCTTGATTGTCAGCGGTAAAATTCACGGCCACCGTACCGATTTTTATCCCCTGATAAGTGTATTGGATGAGGGCAGCCTGATCCGGGTTTTGCGTATCATAGGAGACAGATGACTCCACATCCTCAAAGGAAGCGGTTCGGGGAAGAATGATATAGTCGTCCTTCTTCAGGGACAACAGCGGTTGAGAGTTTCCGAAAATATCGTTTCCGCTGTAAAACATATCGGAGTCTTCAATAATATATTTGGTCTCGGACTGTGATACATTCACTTTGTCAAAATTGCTGAAGCCGTAGTTAAAGAGAGAAATAGTATCCTCATACTGGTAAGGTGCTTCATCCTTCATTACCACACATATCAGTTTCATTCCGTCTTTTTCCGCGCATGAAACCAGGCAGCTTCGGGCCTCGTTGGTATAGCCTGTCTTGCAGCCAACCAGATATTCATAGGCATACTCGCCACCGGGAATAATCTTCATCAGATTGACTTCCAGTTTGCCCTCCGGAAGCTTATCTGTGGCGGGAAATTCCATACGACGGGTGGTTGTGATTTTACAAAGCATCTCATTTGCAAAAAAAGCTCTTCCAATCATTGCCAAATCATAGGCTGTCGTATAATGGTTTGCGTCGGGAAGACCGTTCGGATTGGCAAAATGAGAATTGAGACAGCCCAGTTCTTCTGCCCGTTCGTTCATAATCTCAGCAAAAACAGACCAGTCGGTTGTTCCGGTGATATGTTCTGCGGTTGCAAAGCATACTTCATTTGCGGAACGGATGAGCATGGCATTCAGGCATTGTTCGACAGTCAGTTCCTGCCCTACATCCATGGCAATGTGACTGCTGTCTCGGGGTGTATCAAAAACAGCGTCATAAGAGAAAGTGACAATCTCATCGGGACTGCAACGTTCACTGGTAATCAGAGCGGTCAGAATTTTCGTGGTACTGGCAGGGTATTCTTTTTGATGAATATTCTTGCTGTACAGAATGGTTCCGGTTTCTGCCTCAATTAAAATGGCCGATTCCGCCCCAACCGTCGGACCTACAGGCCAGTTTGTCACCTGATTGGATTCAACGGGCATAGCACGTTGGATTTCCAGCCGCTCTGCGGGAGTCAGGTTGTCAGCCAGAACAGTGTCCTTTTGAGTGAAGAGCAGGCAGACGGCACAGAAAGTGACGGTCAGCGATTTAAAAAATCTATTTATTTTTTGTCGTCCAAAATATTGCATAAAGTAACCTCATAAAGTGAATTCCTTTTTAGTATACACAAGTTGGAACTCATTGACAAGTTCTGCAAGATAAAGTACAGTAAGGAAGGTGACAATTTGACCATGATACAGATGCCGTAGCTTTTGAAATGACAGAGAATCGGAGGAGAATCATGAGGCTGCGAAATATTACGGGTTCCAGAGAGGTGATTGCCGAAAGCCCTTATGTAGTGCAGGAAGCGGTACAGCCCCGGTGTCCCGGAACATGGAAAGAAATATTTGGAAATCAAAACCCGGTTCAGATTGAAATCGGAATGGGAAAAGGTAAATTTATTCATACCATGGCGAAGGAGCATCCGGAAATCAATTATGTGGGAATTGAAAAATATTCCAGTGTGCTTCTACGTGCAATTCAGAAGATGGAGCAAGAGGAATTGCCTAATCTGAAATTTCTGCGTATGGATGCTGAGGACATTGCAAAAGTATTCGGTCCCGGTGAAGTGGATAAGATTTATCTGAATTTCTCGGATCCCTGGCCCAAGGACAGGCATGCCAAGCGCCGACTTCCCTCCAGGGAATTTCTTGCCCGTTATGACGTGATTTTGAAAAAGAGCGGAAGACTGGAGTTTAAAACAGACAACAGGGAGCTGTTTGATTTTGCGGTGGAAGAGTTGGAGCCTGCCGGTTGGAAAGCGGAGATTATTACGTATGATTTACACAATGATGCTTCGCTGATGGAAGGAAATGTCATGACGGAATATGAAGAAAAATTTTCCGCAATGGGGAATCCTATATGCAAATATGTAATTTATCGTTAAAGGTACATGCATTTGCGCTCAAGGCGCAGGAAGGGAGAAAATATGGAGTACAAATTTACCACTGACAATTTTGAGAAAGAGGTTTTACAGGCATCTACCCCTGTACTGGTGGATTTTTATGCAGATTGGTGCGGCCCCTGCAAGATGATGGCACCGGTTGTGGAAAAGATGGCGGAAGAATTTGAAGGCAGAATCAAAGTAGGAAAATGTAATGTGGATGAGAATATGCAGCTGGCACAACAGTACAGAATCTCCAATATTCCCGCATTTATTGTTTTTAAGGATGGAAAGCCGGCGGAGTTTTTTGTAGGAGCAATGTCTACATCGGAGCTGAAAGGAAAGCTGGAGCAGGTTTTAAATTAAGATGAAAAAAGATGTGCTGGTTTATGAGGGAAAAAGAAGTCTGATAAGCATTTTCGGTGCTTTTCTCTATGCGGCGGGAATCAACCTGTTTGTAGTTCCGGCGGGACTGTATACAGGAGGAGTGATGGGTGTCTGTCAGGTCATCCGAACGATTCTTGCGGAGTTCTTTCATCTGGATTTCGGTAATCTGGATATAGCGGGTATTATTTACTATATCATCAATGTGCCCATCTTTATCATTGCATTCACGCGGCTTGGCAGAAAATTTTTTGCCAAAACGCTGATTACGGTTACCGCCATAACTGTGTTTATGTCGGTGATTCCGCCGGTGGTAATTGTGGAGGATGTTATGGCGGCCTGCATTGTGGGAGGAATTGTCTCCGGTGCCGGTGTGGGTATTCTGTTGCGCATGGGTTCCTCAGGCGGCGGAATGGACGTGGTCGGTGTGCTGCTGACCAAATGGAAGAGAGATTTCAGTGTGGGAAAGGTAAATCTTTTGGTGAACCTGGTACTGTACGGCACTTGTCTTTTCCTTTTCGATGTGGAGGTAGTGGTTTATTCCATTATCTATGCAGCCGTATATTCCGTGGCAATGGACAAGATGCATACTCAGAATATCAATGTGGAGGTCAACGTGATTACCAAAGCAGATACCACAGCCCTGGAAAAGGAAGTGTTTCAGGAGCTGGGCAGGGGGATTACAAAGTGGTCTGCTTTGGGAGCTTACACTTATGACCGCTCTCATGTGCTCTACATTATGCTTTCCAAGTATGAAGTAAACCAATTGAAAACCATTATTCATAAATACGATCCAAATGCCTTCATTGTGGTGAACGAGGGTGTCAGCGTAGACGGAAATTATCTGAAGAAGCTGTAAGGTCAAAGGATAGATGGGAAAGAATAAAAAATCCCGGACGGTTTTGTGTGTATCACACAGCCTGTCCGGGATTTTTATTTTAACAATTGTTTTTGTCCTTCAGGGCAGCAGCCACAAATCCCTTAAAGAGAGGGTGAGGTCTGTTGGGACGGGATTTCAGTTCCGGATGTCCCTGAGTTGCCACATAGAAGGGATGCTCGGTTATCTCACACATTTCCACGATACGACCGTCCGGGGAAAGACCGGAAAGCCGTAAGCCCCCTTCGGTGAGAGCTGCGCGGTAATCGTTGTTCACTTCGTAACGGTGACGATGACGTTCGTAAATAACATCCTCACCGTAAAGCTCGTAAGCTTTGGATTCTTTATCCAGCACGCAGGGATATGCACCAAGTCTCAGAGTTCCGCCGATGTCCTCCACACCGTTCTGATCCGGCATCAGTGCAATGACGGGATGGGTAGTATTGGGATCAAGTTCGATACTGTGGGCATCATTATATCCAAGTACATTTCTGGCATATTCCACGATGGTGAGCTGCATACCGAGGCAAAGTCCCAGCAGCGGCTTTTTATGTGTGCGGGCGTAATTAATTGCAAGAATCTTACCTTCGATACCTCGGGAACCAAAACCGCCGGGTATCAGGATGCCGTGGACATCAGAAAGCAGTTCTTCCACATTATCGGGGGTTACCGTTTCGGAATCAATCCATTTAATCTGTACGGTTGCATGGTTTGAAATTCCTCCGTGCTTCAGAGCTTCCACAACGCTGATGTAGGCATCATGAAGAGAAACATATTTTCCGACCAGAGCAATTTGAACCTCATCGGTGGGATGACGCAAATCGTCTACCATCTTCTCCCAATCTCTCAAATCGGGTTCGGGGCATTCCAGATGTAAGCATTCACAGACAGCCTGTGCAAGATGCTCTTTTTCCATAGCCAAAGGTGCTTCATAAAGATATTTTACATCAAGGTTTTGAAGCACGCGGCTGCTGGGGACATTACAGAAGAGAGCAATTTTATCCTTAATACCCTGATCCAAAGGATGCTCGCTTCTACATACAATAATATCAGGCTGAATACCCATTCCCTGTAAATCCTTTACACTGGCCTGTGTAGGTTTTGTCTTCAGCTCCTGGGAGGCACTCAGATAGGGAATCAGGGTAACGTGGATTAAGATGGCATTTTCGTGCCCGACGTCATGCTGAAACTGTCTGATTGACTCCAAAAAGGGCTGGCTTTCGATATCTCCTACGGTACCGCCCACTTCAATAATGGCAATGCGGGTTTCCGGGTCGGTGAAATTACGGTAAAATCGACTCTTAATTTCATTTGTAATATGAGGAATGACCTGTACGGTACCGCCGCCGTAATCTCCGCGGCGCTCCTTTTGCAGTACAGACCAATATACTTTACCTGTTGTTACGTTTGAATTTTTGTCCAGACTTTCATCAATAAAACGCTCATAATGTCCCAAATCCAAGTCTGTCTCCGCACCGTCATCGGTGACGAAAACTTCACCGTGCTGTATGGGATTCATGGTGCCGGGGTCAATGTTGATATAAGGGTCGAACTTCTGCATCGTCACCTTATATCCTCTTGCCTTTAAAAGTCTACCTAATGATGCTGCGGTGATTCCTTTTCCCAGACCGGAAACGACACCACCTGTGACGAATACGTATTTTACTGGCATACATTCCTCTTTTCTGCGTTGCGATTAATTAATTTGCCCGAGGTTTTGCAACGCCTGGAATACGGGCAGATTGATATATTTAAATGAATCAGTACCTTTTTTTTGCGGTTTGAACCGGTTCGCTGGTAAGATCAACACCCAGCTTTTTATATATCTTGATATCCACCTCGGAAAGCATTACCGATGTGTGAACCTGACATCCCCGAAGTCTGGGAAGCTGCTCCAGGGCGCGTTTTGCGTTGGAATCGGTGACTGCAGCCAGTGAAAGTGCAATCAACACCTCGTCTGTATGCAATCTGGGATTCTTACCGCCGAGATACCGAACCTTTAAATCCTGGATAGGTTCAATGGCGGCAGGCTTAATCAAGTGAGTATCATGTTCGATGCCTGCCAGACGTTTCAGGGCATTCAGCAGTAACGCTGCGGAAGCACCCAGAAAATCGGAAGTTTTTGAAGTTATAATCTCTCCGTCGGGCAGTTCGATTGCAGCGGTAGGTACCCCCAGCTTTTCTGCCCGTTCCTTGCAGGCGACGGTCACCTTTCTGTCATCGGTGGAAATCTTTGCCTGCTTCATCAGAAGTTCAATCTTATAAACCTCATTTTCGGAAGCCTCATCCTTCATCATCTTGTTCAGACTGGTATAGTAACGCCGGATAATTTCCATGTTGGAGGCTTCACAGCATGCTACATCATCGATAATGCAGTTACCGGCCATATTGACACCCATATCGGTTGGGGACTTGTAGGGATTGCTTCCGTAGATTCCCTCGAAAATGGCATTCAACACAGGAAAAATCTCGATATCACGATTGTAATTGACGGCAGTTTTACCGTAAGCTTCCAGGTGGAAGGGGTCAATCATGTTTACGTCGTTTAAATCGGCCGTTGCTGCCTCATAAGCCAGATTGATGGGATGCTTTAACGGAATATTCCAAATGGGAAAGGTCTCAAACTTGGCGTAGCCTGCCTTGATTCCGCGCAAATTGTCGTGGTAGAGCTGGGAGAGACAGGTAGCCATTTTCCCGCTTCCGGGTCCCGGTGCCGTTATGACCACAAGAGGTCTTGTGGTTTCGATATAATCATTTTTCCCATATCCGTTTTCACTGACAATCAACGGTATATTGGAAGGGTATCCTTCAATGGTATAATGAAGATATACTTTGATATTCTTTTTTTCCAGCTTTGCCTTGAACTGATTTGCACTGTTCTGGCCGGAATAATGGGTAATGACAACACTGCCCACATAAAGTCCCTTTTGCTGGAATTCGTCCCGGAGGCGAAGCACATCTACGTCATAGGTAATGCCCAGATCTCCGCGAACCTTGTTCTTTTCAATATCGGTTGCGCTGATGACAATGACAATTTCCGCATAATCGGAAAGCTGCATCAGCATGCGAAGCTTGGAATCCGGAGCAAAACCGGGCAGGACACGTGCGGCATGATAATCGTCAAAGAGCTTACCGCCGAATTCCAGGTAGAGCTTGTCCCCAAATTGGTCTATCCGTTCCTTGATATGCTCTGATTGCATTTTTAAATATTTTTCGTTATCAAAGCCGATTTTCATACCTTAACTCCTTGCCCGCAAAGCGGTTTAGTTTGCTTTCCGTAAAAAATACTTATTTATCTTACCACAAAATTGTCGGCGTTGGAATATGTAAAGTTTAGAAATCTTTAAGAGATACCATGTTTTTTTTATACTTATGCTATTGATTTATCAATCTTTAATCTCTATAATAAAATAGATTTATTGTCACCAATGAAAGATATTTTACAGAAAACAGAAATGGAGTTACTATGGACAATCAAATAAATCAGTATGATAACGGTGGTGGAAACCGTGGAAATACACCCGGCGGCAATAACGGAAACGGGGGAGGTAACGGAAACGAGCCTCAGAAGCCAAATATACTGATGCTGATACTTTGGGGAATATCTCTGATAGCATTTGTGGTATTGATTTGGAATCTGTTCTCGGGAAATGAAATAGACGGTGAGCAGGTTCCCTATACCGAATTTTTGCAGTATGTGGAGGAAGACCGTGTAGCGCAGGTAACCGTGCGCTCCAATAAGCAGGCGACGGATTATCTGGTATGCTTTACGCTGAAGGAAGAGGAGACGGAGGAAAGTACCCGGGACAGACAGCCGGTATTGATTCCCGGTCTCGGACTGCAAAATTATCAAACTGCTCCGAAAACTTATTATACTACCATCATGGAAAGTCAGGATGCGTTGATCAGCAGACTGGAGGCGCATGGCATTGAGGCGGAGCGTGTGATTGAAAGCAGTTCCGGACTTCTGGAGCTTTTTGTGACCGTGATATTGCCGGTTTTGATTATGATTGTGTTCTTCAGCTTTATGTTTCGCAGAATGGGCGGAAGCGGCGGTCCTTTCAATGTCGGAAAAAACAACGCTAAGGTTTATGTACAGAAAGAGACAGGCGTTACCTTTAAGGATGTGGCAGGTGAGGATGAAGCAAAGGAGTCTCTGGTAGAGGTTGTGGATTTTCTGCATAATCCAGGGAAATATTCCAAAATCGGTGCAAAGCTGCCAAAAGGAGCATTGCTGGTGGGACCTCCCGGAACCGGTAAGACTTTGCTGGCAAAGGCTGTGGCGGGAGAAGCCCATGTCCCTTTCTATTCCCTGACCGGTTCTGATTTTATAGAGCTTTACGTTGGCGTGGGTGCAAGCCGTGTGAGAGATTTATTCAGAGAAGCAACCAAAAATGCGCCCTGTATCATTTTTATCGATGAAATAGATGCCATCGGAAGAAGCCGTGACTCGAAGTACGGCGGCGGAAATGAAGAGCGTGAACAGACGTTGAATCAGCTGCTGTCTGAGATGGACGGTTTTGACAGTTCCAAAGGTATTTTGATTCTGGGAGCTACAAACAGACCCGAGATTCTGGATAAAGCGCTTTTACGTCCCGGGCGTTTTGACAGAAGAATTATTGTGGATAAGCCGGATTTAAAGGGAAGAATAGAGATTCTGAAGGTTCACTCCAAAGACGTAAAGATGGATGAGACGGTGGATTTGGATGCAATTGCCCTTGCCACAAGCGGAGCTGTAGGGTCCGACCTGGCAAATATGATAAATGAAGCGGCTATCAATGCGGTAAAAGAAGGCAGGGAGTATGTCTGCCAGAAGGATTTGTTCGATGCTGTGGAAGTGGTTCTGGTAGGTAAGGAGAAGAAGGACCGGATCATGAGTAAGGAGGAACGTAAAATTGTTTCCTATCATGAGGTGGGGCATGCATTAATCAGTGCCCTTCAGAAAAATTCGGAGCCTGTGCAAAAGATTACCATAGTTCCCCGGACGATGGGCGCGCTGGGTTATGTCATGCACGTGCCGGAGGAAGAAAAGTATCTGAATACCGAGGCTGAACTGAGAGATATGCTGGTCGGCCTTGTAGGCGGGCGTGCGGCAGAGGAAGTGGTGTTTGATACAGTTACCACAGGCGCGGCAAATGATATTGAGAGGGCTACGGACATTGCCCGAAACATGGTTACCCGATACGGTATGAGCAAGCGGTTCGGACTGGTAGGTCTTGCAACGGTGGAAAGCCAGTATCTGGAGGGAAGAACAGCGCTGAACTGCAGCGATACCACTGCCGCGGAGATAGACGCAGAGGTTGTTGAAATCCTGAAGGAGAGCTACGAAAAGGCATTGGCAATGCTTCGGGAAAACAGAGAAGTGATGGATAAGCTGGCAGAGTTCCTGATTGAGAAGGAAACCATAACCGGCAAGGAGTTTATGGAAATCTTCCGCAGAGAGAAGGGAATCCCGGAGCCTGAGGAGAAGAAGGATGAGACCACTGCGGCAAAGAAAGTTTCCGTGGATGAGGCAGTTCCTGTAGAGTATGGGAAGCCTGAGGGACAGGAAGCCGATCAGAAAGAGGTGGTGACACCCGAGCCCGTGGAAGTGCCTGAACCTGTGAAGGTACCTGAAGACGTCGGGAATGTGCAGATGCAACCGACAGAAGATGCCGGAAAGCAGGAGGAACATCCCGAAACGGTGGCTGAGAAACCGGAAGCGATGGGACAGCCTGAGGAGAAGCCGGCTGAGAGCCGGGAGACACAGCCCGGGGAAACGCCCGAGGAACCGACGGACAATCGGCCCAAAGGACGCTTTTCCAACGGAAGTATAGGTTAAGATGAAAGGAAGCTTTGCATCATCTGCGGAGCTTCCTTTTTAGGCATAAGCAGTGTTTACAGCGAGGGAGTCTGTATGTTTCATTTTGAAGAGGAATTAAAAAAACTTCCCAAAGAGCCGGGAGTTTATATAATGAGAGATGACAAGGATGTCATATTGTATGTGGGGAAGGCGGTTAACCTCCATAATCGTGTGCGTTCCTATTTTCGGGAAAATATCGGAAGAGGACCTGCCATCGATAAAATGGTGACGCTGATCGCTCGCTTTGAATATATTGTCACAGACTCCGAATTGGAAGCGCTTGTCTTAGAGAATAATCTGATTAAAGAGTATTCTCCGAAATATAATACGCTTTTGAAGGATGACAAAACTTACCCTTATATCAAGGTGACAGTTGGGGAGGAGTTCCCCCGGATCCTTTTTTCGCGTACGATGAAAAAGGACAAATCCAGGTATTTCGGTCCTTACAGCAGTGCGGCGGCGGTAAAAGATACCATTGAGCTGCTGAACAAGCTGTATTGTCTTCGTACCTGTAACCGTAGTCTGCCCAGAGATATCGGACTGGAGAGACCCTGTCTCAATTACCATATCAAGCAGTGCATGGCTCCCTGTCAGGGATATGTGGATAAGGAGCAGTACAGGGAGCAGGTAAACCGGGCACTGGACTTTTTAAACGGTAATTATCAGTCCGTTTTAAAAGATTTGGAGGGAAAGATGAAAGCAGCTGCGCAAGAGCTGGATTTTGAGACGGCTGCAGGCTATCGTGACCTGTACAACAGTGTGAAGCAGGTATCCCAGAAGCAGAAAATTACAGACAGCGTTGGTGAGGATAAAGATATTATTGCCCTGTATCAGGACGAGACAGAGGCAGTCGTTCAGGTCTTTTTTGTCCGGGACGGCAAGCTCATCGGAAGAGAACATTACTATATGACA
Organism: Lachnospiraceae bacterium; assembly: GCA_022769665.1. Taxonomy (GTDB): domain Bacteria; phylum Bacillota; class Clostridia; order Lachnospirales; family Lachnospiraceae; genus Acetatifactor. Next base: position 23,477 of record JALEIR010000005.1, read on the forward strand.
CATGTGTCGGAAGGCAATAAGCCGGCAATTCTGCAGGATTTTGTGAAGCAGTTTTATGCGGGAACGCCTTTTATTCCCAGAGAGCTGATGCTGCAATATGAGATTGAAGACGGGGAATTGATTGAAAAATGGCTGTCTCAGCGCAAGGGGAGCAGAGTTTATCTGCGTGTACCGAAAATCGGTTCCAAGGAAAAGCTGGTGGAGTTGGCTGCCCAGAATGCAAAACATATTCTGGAACAGGACAGAGAGAGGCTGAAGCGGGAGGAAGGCCGGACAATCGGGGCAGTAAAGGAGATTGCGGCCCTCCTTGGACTGGAGCATGTTGAACGGATGGAAGCCTTTGATATCTCCAATATTAACGGCTTTGAGAATGTCGGTTCCATGATTGTGTTTGAAAAGGGAAAACCAAAGCCCAGCGATTATCGTAAATTCCGTATCAGAACGGTTTCCGGTCCCGATGATTATGCCTGCATGCGTGAGGTGTTGACAAGACGGTTTACCCATGGTATGGAGGAACGGATTGAACTGGAAGAAAAAGAGATGGAAAAGGAGTACGGCAGTTTTACAAAGTTTCCGGATCTGATTATGATGGACGGTGGCCGCGGACAGGTGAATATTGCGCTTTCCGTATTGGACGAGCTGCATATGGACATCCCCGTTTGCGGTATGGTAAAGGACGATAATCATCATACAAGAGGCTTGTATTTTAATAATGTGGAACTGCCCATCGACACCCGTTCCGAGGGATTTAAGCTGATTACAAGGATACAGGATGAGGCTCACCGTTTTGCAATTGAATATCATCGCTCCCTGCGCAGCAAGGCTCAGGTTAAGTCTGTGTTGGATGATATTCCGGGGATCGGTCCTGCAAGAAGAAAGGCATTGATGCGTCACTTTAAGTCTATCGAGGATATTCGGAAGGCGACCGTGGAAGAACTTCTTGAGGTCCCGGAGCTGACCAGAAATGTGGCGGAGGAGATTCACGGGTTTTTCGAAAAAAAGGAAAGCTCAAACTTCACATAAAGGCCGGGGTGTGGTATGATATTTATGAATGTTGAGCACCGGGATGAAAAGAATCGTGTGCGCAGATTATGAAAATCAAGAGCAGGAAACTGCAGAAATGAGGAAGATATGGAATATGTTACATTGACCCGTTTGATTGAAAAAATGAAGCTGGACAATCTGACCCCGGAGATTTCGGTGAAGGGAATTAAGCTTACGCAGCCCGATATCAATCGTCCCGCTCTGCAGATGGCGGGTTACCTGAAACACTTTGAAGCTACCCGTCTTCAGGTTGTAGGATTCGTGGAATCCAGCTACTTTAACGATTTGGATGAGGCCAGAAAGAAAGAAGTATGCGACGAACTTATGAGCTATGATGTACCTGCATTTGTATTCTGCCGCGAGTTACAGCCTGATCCGATTTTTCTGGAGGAGGCAATTGCACACAGAATTCCCATTCTCTCTACCAAGAAAACAACATCTTCTTTCATGGCGGAAGCAATCAGATGGCTGAATGTTAAACTTGCGCCCTGTATCTCCGTACACGGAGTTCTTGTAGATGTTTACGGCGAGGGTGTTTTGATTACGGGTGAGAGCGGTATCGGTAAATCCGAGGCCGCGTTGGAACTGGTAAAGAGAGGACATCGTCTGGTGACGGATGATGTGGTGGAGTTGAGAAAAGTCAGCGACGATACTTTGATTGGTTCGGCACCGGATGTGACAAAGCATCTGATTGAGCTGAGAGGTATCGGTATTGTGGATATCAAGGCATTGTTTGGTGCATCTTCCGTCAAGGATACCCAGTCGGTGGATCTGGTTATCAAACTGGAGGATTGGGACAAGGATAAGGAATACGACAGACTTGGCCTTGAGGAAACCTATACGGAGTATCTGGGCAATAAGATTGTATGTCATAACATTCCCATACGTCCCGGACGTAACCTGGCAATTATCTGTGAGTCCGCAGCCGTAAATCATCGTCAGAAGAAAATGGGTTATAATGCCGCACAGGAGCTGTACGCAAGAGTGCAGAATTCCCTGGCAAAGAAGCGGGAAGAAGAGGAAGAAGAATAAAAACATTCCGATAGATTGAATAATAGGAGAGAGGATAATAAGTATGGGTAAAAAGTATGCGTTTGGTGTAGATGTGGGTGGAACTACCGTTAAAATCGGTCTGTTTGACAAGGAAGGCTGTGTCCTGGATAAGTGGGAGATTCCTACCAATAAGGAAAACGACGGAGCTTCTATTCTCCCGGATGTGGCAAAAAGTCTTCAGCAGAAAATGAAGGAAAAAGGAATCGGTGAGGATGACCTGGCAGGAATCGGCGTAGGTGCCCCGGGAGCTGTGGATGACGAGGGTACACTGGTAGGCGGAGCCGTAAATATCGGCTGGAAGCCGTTTAACATACCGAAAGTATTAAATGCATATATTAATGTACCGGTAAAAGCGGCAAATGATGCCAACGCCGCAGCTTTTGGTGAGATGTGGCAGGGCGGCGGTAAAGGCTATACCAGTATGGTAGCCGTTACACTGGGAACCGGTGTAGGCGGAGGCATTATTATCAACGGCAATATTCTGACAGGTGCCACCGGCGCAGGCGGTGAGATCGGACATATTCATATTGAAGATAACGAGACTGAGGAATGCGGATGCAAGAATAAGGGTTGCCTGGAGCAATACGCTTCCGCAACGGGAATCGTAAGACTGGCAAAGAGACGTCTTGCAAAGGACGATAAACCCAGTGTACTGAGAGAGGGAACTCTGTCTGCAAAGAGTGTTTTTGATGCAGTAAAGGCAGGGGACGAGGTGGCCATGGAAATTGCCGGGCAGTTCGGAGAATACCTGGGAAAAGGTCTTGCTGCGGTTGCAGGTGTTGTGAATCCGGAGGTATTCGTTATCGGAGGCGGTGTTTCCAAAGCAGGTGAAATTTTAATTTCTTATGTGGAACCCTGGTTTCAGAAATATGCTTTCCAACAGTGCCGCGGTGCAAAATTTGCTCTGGCAAAACTGGGAAATGATGCGGGTATATTCGGGGCAGCCGGATTGATACTCAGATAGGCAGGTTAAGAACAACCAAATGATTAGTGATGCAGTGATTCAGGCGTTAAAGAAATTTGTACCGGAAGAAAATATCTGCTTACAGGAGCCGATGGCAGGTCATACTACTTTTCGCATAGGAGGACCTGCCGATTGTTTCCTACAGCCGGAGAATGAAGAACAGCTGATTCAGGTACAGAGGTATCTGGGTAAAGTTGGGCTTCCCTTTTTTGTTTTGGGTAACGGTAGCAATCTGCTGGTCAGTGATGCGGGATATCGCGGGGTCATAATACAGGTTGGCCGCAAGATGAGTGCCATAGAGGTTGAGGGCTGTACCATTAAGGCTCAGGCGGGAGCAACCCTGGCACAGGTGGCAAAAGCGGCACTGGAGCATGGATTGACAGGACTGGAGTTTGCATCCGGAATACCCGGAACCGTGGGGGGCGGCGTGGTCATGAATGCCGGTGCCTATGACGGTGAGCTGAGTCAGGTTGTAGCGCGGGTTCATGTGGTAAACAGTGAAGGTGAGATTATGGAGCTGGATAACGAAACCATGGAATTTGGGTATCGTACCAGCGCCATAAAAAATACTTCTCTTGCAATTACGGAGGTACAGTTCGAACTGTCAGAAGGAGATAAAGAACAGATTCGTGAAAAAATGGAAGATTATACCTCCAGAAGGAGAGAAAAACAACCGCTGGAATATCCCAGTGCGGGCAGTACCTTTAAGCGCCCGAAAGGATTTTTCGCGGGCAAACTCATTATGGATGCCGGTTTACGAGGCTACCAGAAGGGTGGTGCCAGGGTGTCCGATAAGCATTGTGGATTTGTTATTAATACAGGAGATGCAACGGCGGAGGATGTCAGAAACGTCATCCGGGAAGTGCAGGAACGAGTGAAGGAGAAGTTTCATGTGACTCTGGAAACAGAGGTTATTTTTTTGGGCTGGGAGAAGAACGGATGAGATTTGTGATAGTTACGGGTATGAGCGGCGGCGGAAAGAGTACTGCGCTGAAGATGCTGGAGGATGCGGGATTTTATTGTGTGGATAACCTTCCCGTTTCACTCATTGAGAAATTTGTAGAATTGATTTCCATGCCTAACAGTGAAATCAGCAAGGTTGCTTTGGGATTGGATGTGCGTACCGACCAGTCTTTTGAGGACACTACCAGAATATTGAAGCAGCTGAAACAGAAGGGGTATAAATTCGAGATTCTGTTTATGGAGGCGGGCGAGAATGTCCTGATAAAGCGATATAAGGAGACACGACGTGTTCACCCTCTGGCTTTGGACGGCAGAGTGGAAGACGGTGTCAGGATGGAACGTAAGGTATTGGAGAATGTACGGCGCAACGCTGATTATGTCATTGATACCTCGAATCTTCTGACAAGAGAATTGAAGGAAGAGCTTGACCGAATTTTTGTGGAGAACGGAGAATATAATAGTCTCATGGTGACGGTGATGTCCTTTGGCTTCAAGTACGGTATCCCTGCAGATGCGGACCTTGTGTTTGATGTGCGGTTTCTTCCGAACCCTTTTTATATTGACGAACTGAAGGAGAAGACCGGAAATGACAAAGAGGTTCAGGATTATGTCATGAATCATGCGGAATCGGAGGCTTTTATGAATAAGCTGACAGATATGATACAGTTTTTGATTCCGAATTACGTGAAGGAAGGTAAAAACCGTCTGGTGATTGCTATCGGTTGTACCGGAGGAAAGCACAGAAGCGTTACTCTTGCAAATGAATTGTACAAGCGTATGAAAGACAAAGGAAACTACGGTATGAAGCTTTACCATCGTGATGTGGGAAACAGGAGCAAATAACGCGAAAGGCGGGGAAATGTCATTTTCAAGTGAAGTGAAGGAAGAACTTGCAAAGCATATCAGTCCGGCAAGGCATTGTCAGATTGCGGAATTGGCAGCAATTATGAACTTTTGCGGACAGTACGGAAGGGATGAAAAGGGAAATTATACCATAGGATTTCAGACCGAAAATGAAGCTGTCGTCAGAAAAGGCTTTACATTATTGAAAAAAACATATAATATAGAAGCTGATTCTGTGCTGAGTCTGTCTGACGTGCAGGGTATTTTGCAAAAGATTGGTAATTTGGAAGAGCCGGTAAGCCGGCTGCTGATGAAAAATTCCTGTTGCAAGAGGGCCTTTTTACGAGGAGCCTTCTTGAGTGTCGGCTCTATGAGTGACCCGGCAAAGGGATACCACTTGGAATTTGATTGTACGGATGAGAGAAAAGCAGAACAACTTCAGGAAGTGATGCAAGCCTTTGATATCGAATCCAAAATTATACTTCGAAAGAAGTATTATGTGGTTTATCTGAAAGAGGGCTCGGGGATTGTAGATTTGCTGAATGTCTGTGAAGCACCGATTTCATTGATGAATCTGGAGAATCTTCGCATCCTGAAAGAGATGAGAAATTCCGTAAACAGAAGAGTGAACTGTGAAACAGCCAATATTACGAAGACAGTGAATGCCGCTACAAGACAGGTGGAGGATATAGAGTTCTTGAGAGTTCATTATGGATTTCAGAATCTTTCGGAGTCTTTACGTGAAATGGCTGAGATCCGTCTGGAAAATCCTGATGCTCCGCTGAAGGAACTGGGAGAGTATTTCCATCCCCCAATCGGAAAGTCGGGAGTCAACCATAGATTGCGCAAGCTCAGCCAGCTTGCCGAAAATGTAAGGGGACAATAGAAATTCCCAAAAAGAGGAGGAACATTATGACAAAAAGGAGTATTCGGATTAATCTGCAGAGCGGTCTGGAGGCCAGCCCCGTAGCACTGTTGGTACAGGAAGCCAGCAAGTATGAGAGCACCATCTATATCCAGTCGGGCGACAAAAGAGTAAATGCCAAAAGTATTATGGGTATGATGAGCCTGGGACTTGATAACGGAGAACAGCTGGAGGTTACCGCAGAGGGAACCGATGAAGAGGCAGCTGTAGAAGGCATCGAACATTTCCTCAGCAGGAAAGAGGCTTAAGATAAGGACATTCTGAAATTTGAGGGAGGCGGAATCAAGGTACGGAGTTGATTCTGCTTTTTGTTTCTATGGGAGAAAACGATTTCAGATTTTGAGGAGGAGTATATATGGGAAAAAAACTTCTTTTCGTGTATAATCCCAAAGCCGGGAAAGCACAAATCAAAAACAAGCTTGCGGATATATTAAATATCTTTGCGGAAGCAGAGTATGAGATTACGGTGGCTCCTACCCGGGGACATGATGATGCCAGGAGGATTGTGGAAAATCGCAGCCATGATTATGAATTGGTGGTGTGCAGCGGTGGTGACGGCACATTGGATGAAACAGTGACGGGTATGATGCAAAGCGGGTTTCAAACACCCATTGGCTACATCCCGGCAGGAAGTACCAATGATTTCGGCGGAAGCCTCGGCCTGCCAAAGAATATGGTTCGGGCGGCAGAAATTGCCGTAAAAGGGAAAGACTTTTCCTGTGATGTCGGTTCCTTTAACAAGGATATCTTTGTATATATCGCAGCTTTTGGACTTTTTACGGATGTATCTTATGAGACGGATCAGGAAGTCAAAAATGTATTGGGACATATGGCTTATCTTCTGGAAGGGATGAAACGTCTGTCTGCGGTGCGTTCTTACCCTATGAGAGTAGAATACGAGGATAATATTATTGTTGATGATTTCATTTTCGGTATGATTACAAATTCTGTGTCTGTTGGCGGCTTTAAGAATATTACAGGCAAAAATGTGAAGCTGGACGACGGGGTGTTTGAGGTAACATTGATCAAGAAACCCAGGAATCCGGTTGAACTCAACAACATTATGATATCTCTTTTGAACAGGGATATTGATACAAATGCCATGTATTGTTTCCGGACATCCAAACTGATTCTGGATGCACTCGAGCCGGTGCCCTGGACATTGGATGGTGAAAACGGAGGAAGCCATAAGAGGGTGGAAATCAGTAATATCTGTAAGGGAATTGATATCAGAGTATGATAATTAAGGAATTGATAATTTTTTGACAATATATCTTCCCTTTTGGGGAAAATTGTGATATATTTAACGCGGATGCAATTATTCGCCGTGGGATGGACTCCTTACAGAAACAGGAGAAACCGCTGCGGTGGAATAATGAAGATAAAAGAAAAGATAAAACGGAGGTAAGTAACATGTTAGTTTCTGCAACAGAAATGCTGAAAAAAGCAAAAGCAGGCCATTATGCAGTAGGCCAGTTCAACATCAACAACCTGGAGTGGACAAAGGCAATTCTTTTGACCGCAAAGGAAAACAGATCTCCCGTAATCCTTGGTGTTTCCGAGGGTGCCGGAAAATACATGGGCGGCTATGACGTGGTTGTAGGTATGGTGAACGGACTGCTCAAGGATCTTGACATTGACGTTCCTGTAGCACTTCATCTTGACCATGGTACTTTTGAAGGCTGTTATAAGTGTATCGAGGCAGGCTTCTCTTCCATTATGTTTGATGGCTCTCATTATCCCATTGATGAGAACATTGCAAAGACTACAGAGCTGGTAAAGGTCGCTCATGGCAAGGGAATGTCTATCGAGGCTGAGGTTGGTTCCATCGGCGGCGAAGAAGACGGTGTTGTAGGTATGGGCGAGTGTGCAGACCCCAACGAGTGCAAGCAGATTGCGGATTTGGGTGTAGATTTCCTGGCAGCAGGTATTGGAAATATCCACGGTAAGTATCCCGCAAACTGGAAGGGATTGAGCTTTGAGACTCTGGATGCCGTACAGCAGAAGACCGGCGAGCTTCCTCTGGTTCTTCACGGCGGCACCGGCATTCCTGCAGATATGATTAAGAAGGCGATTACTCTTGGCGTTGCAAAGATTAACGTGAATACCGAGTGCCAGCTGTCATTTGCAGAGGCTACCCGTAAGTACATTGAGGCAGGCAAGGATTTGGAAGGCAAGGGATTCGACCCTCGTAAACTTCTGGCTCCCGGTTTTGAGGCCATCAAGGCTACCGTTAAGGAGAAAATGGAGCTGTTCGGTTCCGTGGGAAGAGCATAAGATTTATTTGATTGATATGGAACATGTCGGAGCCGGCACTGCATACTGCAGCGCCGGCTCCGGTTTTGTTTATATAAGCTTTTACCTTGTTCCATATCGACTGAAATCATTTATTGATAGTTTTTTCTGACCTCATTTACACCCATGTAGATTACATTTCTCTGAGGTTTGATGCCGCTTCTTTGAAAGAGCTCTCTGACGGTAACAAATTCATATCCCTGCTTCTTTAATTCCGGTATGATTGTTTTAATTGCTTCAACTGTGTTGGTATTATCCTTCATATCATGAAGCAGGACTATAAAACCGGGATTCGCATCATGAAGTACTCTGTCAATTCGCTCCTGTGCCGTAACGGAAGGTACCCAGTCTTCACATCCGTACCCGCAGATAAAGCCCAAATCAATGAGATCATACATCTTTTGATCATAATCAATATATGGCGGTCTGAAGAATTCCGGCTTCTCTCCGGTAATCTCTTCAATGAGGTCAGAGGTATACCGGATTTCCTCAACAATTTCCTTTTCGTTTTGCTTCGGCATGGATTGATGGGTCTTTGAGTGATTTTCAACAGAACATCCCATATCGTGGGCGCGTTTCACCAGGTAACGGGTTTCAGCGGTAATTTGCTGACCAATGAGGAAAAAGCTTGCTACAACTTCATTTTCCTGCAAAATATCAAGGACCTGATCTGTGATTCCAACGGTCGGGCCATCATCAAAGGTTAATGCCACTAATTTTTTGTCGGACATGTTCATATTCCTCTTTTCTTGTCTTAATTATTTCCTGTTGTGTCTCCGTATTCTATTTTCCCGATTAGTTCAATGAATCGTATATACAAAATTGGGTCACTAAGGGGATGACTATTTCTCCCTGAGGTAGGCCAGAAGCTGTTCAAAACTGCCGTGGGGATAGACAGATATATCTTTCTGTTCCCGGTTAATCATGCAGTCCGTGAGAAGAAATACATCCATTCCGACAGAAGCTGCTATCATATCCTCCGTCACATCATTTCCCACCATGAGGCAATCCTCCGGTTGTATATTCAGCTTATTCAGGATATCCCGATAATAATCAGGGTTGGGCTTGCAGTATCCTGTATTCTCATAGGTGGTATATAGTTCAAAGTCTTCCGGCTCCAGACCTGCCCAACGAATTCGACTCTCTGTGGCAATGGAGGGAAAAATGGGATTTGTGGCCAGAACAACTCTGACTTCTGCCTGTTTTATGGCGTGCACGGTCTCAGAAGCCAGGGGGTTAAAGCCGCAGCATTCTTTTGCATTTTGAAAATCTTTCGCGTAAAAATCCTCAAACAAAGGCTTGTCCGAATCTGCTTTTTCTCCGTATGTTTCTCTGAACTTTTCCCAGAAGGCTTCTTCATTGGAACGGCTGCCGTCATTTTTGACCATGGCAGCGGTGCCTGCCCAGATGGTATCTACAAGCTGTTTGGGTTCGTAACCGTAAGGGGCAAGTTTTGCGGCCAGAAGTTTGAAATAGCCCTTAGTAAACTCATCCTGATCCATGGGAAGCAGGGTTCCGTCCAAGTCAAATAAAACCATTTGATAATTCATGTATTAATTCCTTTCTTCTGTGAATAAAAGCAGGCTATTTATACATTTTAACCGTATTAAACAGGAAAATCAAGCAATGAGTATGTTAAACCGCTATATATATGGAAAGCTGTTAAAGTTACCATATAAGTATGAAAAGCCGCTATAACTATCATATGAATATGCAAGGCTGCTAAAAGTTACCATATAAGTATAAAAGCCGCTGAAACTATCGTATGAATATACAAAACTGCTACAAGAGCGTGAGAAGCCGCTTTAGATATCGCATGAAAATATAAGGCTGCTACATTACGAAATGCGGAGAATGGAATGATTACTTTATGAGACGAAATAATGGTTTGTAATCCTGAGCAAAGAGTCATCGGGGTATGGAGAGGGAAAGTTGCAGTGCTGTACCCCGCCGCGAGGGAACAGCGGGGTAAGGAGAGGGAAAGTGGCAGTTCTGTACCCCGCCGCGAGGGAACATCGGGGTATGGAGAGGGAAAGTTGCAGTTCTGTACCCCGGCGCGAGGGAACAGCGGGGTATGGAGAGGGAAAGTTGCAATTCTGTACCCCGCCGCGAGGGAACAGCGGGGTATGGAGAGGGAAAGTGGCAGTTCTGTACCCCGGCGCGAGGGAACAGCGGGGTATGGAGAGGAAAAGTGGCAGTTTTGTACCCCGCCGCAAAGAAGCAACGGGGTATGGAGAGGGAAAGTTGCAGTTCTGTACCCCGGCGCGAGGGAACAGCGGGGTAAGGAGA
>JALEIR010000026.1 GCA_022769665.1 Lachnospiraceae bacterium
AGCGGCAATACACTCCAGTTGAGTAGTCAAGCTACAGAAAAAAATCAAAAGTCCATAGTATCTGAATTGTATTAAACCATGTATATAGAAAAATGAAAGGATAGTATGATTACTAGCTTCTAAATAATCATACAAGATAAAATATGGAATTTGTAGAAAGAAAACGGTGGTTATTTTTAGGCTTACCTTTTACCTTTACCAAGTATACAATTAAAGAGGATACGATTACTATCGATACGGGGCTATTCAAGACCGTTGAAAACGACTGTTATATGTACAAGGTACAGGATGTGCAGCACAGTGCGACATTGATTGAGAAAATGTTCCGTTTGGGTACGGTAATTTGTTTTACGGGCGATACGACTCATCCTCAGTTGGTTTTGGAGCATATTAAAAATTCAAGAGCAATCAAAGATTTTATTTTGGAACAGTCGGAGCAGACAAGGCTGAAGAGACGTACAGTGAATATGCTTGATATTGGATCCGGTGACATGCAGGATTTGGATGATCCCGATTAAGAGGAAAGAACGAGGCAATATGGAACTTGATATGACAAAGGGATCACCGGCAAAACTGATTGCACGGTTCATTATCCCGATAATAATAGGTAATATTTTTCAACAGCTCTACAATATGGTAGATACCATTATTGTAGGGCGTTTTGTAGGTGTGGAAGCACTTGCGGCGGTAGGAGCAACAGGGTCGGTTGTATTTTTAATTCTGGGTTTCACCCAGGGACTGACCACAGGTTTTACGGTGATGACAGCTCAGCGTTTCGGTGCGGGTGACAGAGAGGGCATGAAGAAAAGTATCGGAAGTGCCGTAATTTTGTCACTTTTTGTTACTCTTTTTATGACTGTACTCAGCATAGCGGGAATGGATTCTCTTTTGAACCTGATGAATACTCCTGCGGATATTTTTGATATGTCCAAGCAGTATATCCTGATTATATGTGCGGGAATTTGTTTTAATGTGCTTTACAATCTGCAGGCAAGTATCCTTCGGGCTATCGGAAACAGTGTGGTGCCGCTTGTGCTGCTGTTGATTTCATCTGTTTCCAACATTGTGCTGGATTATGTATTGATTGTTTACGGAAAAATGGGAGTGGGCGGTGCTGCTGTAGCAACGATCGTTTCCCAGGGACTGGCCGGTGTGCTCTGTCTGATATATATATTTAAATCGGTTCCTTCCCTTCATATAAATAAAAGCCATTTTAAGTTGGATGGACAGTGTGTAAAAAATCAGCTTGCAGTGGGAATACCCATGGCACTGCAATTTTCCATCACGGCAATCGGAACCATTCTGGTGCAGTCGGCATTAAATCTGCTGGGCTCTCTTGCGGTGGCAGCTTATTCTGTTGCATGTAAGGTGGAACAGCTTGTGACCCAGCCGTTTAGCGCCATGGGTGTTACCATGGCTACCTACAGTGCGCAAAATAGGGGTATCAATGATTTGGAGCGTATCCGAAAGGGAGTAAAAACCGCAAATATCATATCAGCTGTCTATGCTGTAATGATATACGGGGTAATTTACGCGGTACTTCCCTATATTGTGCCGTTGTTTACAAGCGAGAACGTACCGGAAATCATTGATTATGCAAAGATTTATATCGGTATCTGCGGCATATTCTTTATTCCGCTTGGTATGATATTTATTTTCCGAAATACACTGCAGGGCTGCGGATTTGGGTTTGTACCCATGATGGGCGGAGTGGTAGAACTGGCCAGCAGAGGTATTCTGGCTTTTGTAGCGGCAAAACTAATGAGCTTTACCGGTGTCTGTCTTGCAAATATCAGCGCGTGGTTTACTGCGGGAGTGTTTTTGCTGATTGCTTATCATGTTCTGATGAGGAAGATGATAAGAGATGCTCAAACAAAAGCCCCGCTCCAAACCAATACGGAGCGTAATCAAGGCGGATGACCCGGTTTACATTCCATTTGCTTTTACTGTAATCCCAGGGACACAGACTGTGTCTGGTTAACAGCCTGCCGGTGAGGTATTCGGTGGAAAAAATCATGCTCATGTAGGTGAATCCCCGGAACCAGGCCGGCTTTTTTTGGAGCAGTTTGCTCAAAGGAGAAATCAAGGCAGCGCAGCCGTAGATAGGAAACATCCAGATAGAGGTTACTCCTTTTAAGGTCATATCCCGGCGGCGAAGAGAATACAGAGAAGTAAAAATAATTTCCATGCACCAGCCGGTCAGACCGCATTTCATAAAATTTTTGGAAAAAGTAACAAGTGTTTTTTTCATGGTAAGCTCCTTGCTTTTCCTAAGTACCGGCGCCTTGTACAGTCTCACAAAGGGTAAATGGCATGTTTCGCCGGAGGATATTTGAGGTGTCTGATAAGTGTAGTATGGGCAGAATTGTCAGTAATTAGTCAGCTTAGTCTACTGGCAGAATAGAGAGGCGGTTAATAGGAAATGAAAGAACAGGAAGTGTTGGACTATATAGAAAGTTTATGCGGTTTGGGGATTGTTCCGGGACTTGACAGTATCAGGGAACTCTGCGGACGGCTGGGCAATCCTCAAAATGACTTGAAATTTGTCCATGTGGCGGGAACAAACGGGAAGGGTTCGGTCTCTGCCTATATAGCAAGTGTTTTGAAGTGCAGTGGCTATCGGGTGGGAAGATATATTTCGCCCACAATCTTTCAATATCGGGAACGAATTCAGGTAGGAGACCGTTGCATTACAAAGGAAGCTCTTGGAAGACTGATGGAGCAGGTGAAACAGGTTTGCGATGAAATGGTAGCTGAAGGTCTGCATCAGCCTACGGCTTTTGAGATAGAGACAGCACTGGGGTTCCTGTATTTTAGAGAGAAAGAGTGCAATATTGTGGTACTGGAGACAGGAATGGGAGGGCTTTTGGATGCCACCAACATTATTCAAAATACGGTTTTGGCTGTTCTTACCTCTGTCAGTATGGATCATATGAAATTTTTGGGTAAGAACTTGGGAGAGATTGCAACTCAGAAGGCAGGTATCCTGAAAACCGGATGCAGGGTGGTCAGTATCAGGCAGGAGAAGGAAGCAATGGCGGTCATAGAGAAAAAGGCGAATGAACTGGGTTGCCTACTCACCATGGCGGAGCCTTCTAAGATATCAGGGATAAAATACGGATTGGAAAAACAGCGTTTTACATATGGTGGTTTTCCCGGACTTGAAATTTCTCTGGCAGGAAGATACCAGGTTGAAAATGCATGTCTTGCGGTGGAGGCATTAAAGGTATTGGGAGAATGCGGTTTTAGCATTCCCGAGAAAAAGCTTCGTCAGGGACTTGCGGAAACAAAATGGCCGGGAAGATTTACTGTTGTTGGGAAAAAGCCTTATTTTATCGTGGATGGGGCGCATAATGAGGATGCTGCCAAAAGACTTGCGGAATCTGTCGAATTCTATTTTACAAATAAGAGAATTATCTATATAATGGGAGTATTGAAAGACAAGGAGTATGAAAAAATTATTGCACTGACACATTCTTTGGCAGATCAGATTATTACTGTTACCACGCCCAACAATCCCAGAGCGTTGCCCGCTTATGAGCTGGCCCGGGAAGTAGCAAAGGTACACAGGAATGTGACGGCGGTGGACAGCCTGGAGGAGGCTGTGGAGATGAGCCGATTGCTGGCCGAAAAGGATGATGTCATTATTGCCTTTGGCTCCCTTTCTTTTCTGGGCAAACTAATGGAAATCGTGGGATATCGATAGAATCGAGGGAAATATGGTAAATCAGGATAAAATACGGGAAGGCGTGAAGCTCCTGCTGGAAGGAATCGGCGAGGATACTAAGCGGGAGGGGCTTTTGGAAACCCCGGACAGAATTGCAAGAATGTATACAGAGATTTTTTCCGGGATGGACGGAGATGCTTCGGTACCTCTGTCGAGAGTATTTACGTCAGATAACAGTGAGATGGTGTTGGAGAAGGACATCGTGTTTTACTCTGTGTGTGAGCATCATATGATGCCATTTTTTGGAAAGGCCCATGTAGCTTATATACCGGACGGGAAAGTTGTTGGGTTAAGTAAGCTGGCAAGAACGGTTGAGATTTACGCAAAGCGTCTGCAGATTCAGGAGAGGATGACAGGGCAGATTGCAGATGCCGTTATGGAGTATCTTGCACCAAAGGGAGTTATGGTCGTTCTGGAAGCAGAGCATATGTGTATGACGATGAGAGGTGTGAAAAAGCCGGGCAGCAAAACGGTGAGCATCGCTACCAGGGGAGCGTTTGAGGGGAATGCAGAGCTTCAAAACAGATTTTTTCAGATGCTTCATTTGAATAGTGATGGTGTGGAACCGTCCGGCAATTCCGGAACTGATTGTGGAGAAGAATGATGATGTACCTGCAAGATTTGAGAAGTGAGGCGGGCGAGAATATGGACAGAATTGACAAAATATTAAAACACAATTTATTTTTGGAGAATTTACAAAAGATTGAAGCGGCAGAAGCAGACAGATGCTTCTGCCGTCATGATATGGCGCACTTTTTGGATGTGGCCAGAATCGGTATGATAATTAATCTGGAGGAGAGTCTGGAAATCCCGGGGGAACTGATTTACGGAGCTGCCCTGTTACATGATATCGGAAAGCACAGACAGTACGAAGAGGGAATTCCACATGAACAGGCCAGCGCATCAATTACACCTGAAATTCTGTTGGATTGCGGATTTGACGAAAAAGAAACAGATGTTATTATTGAAGCTGTTTTACAGCATAGAAACAGTGAAGTGATTTCCGAAAAGAATTTGCGGGGATTGTTGTATCGGGCCGATAAAGCCAGTCGTCCCTGTTTTGCCTGTAAGGCTGAGGGGGAATGTAACTGGAAGGGTAGTAAAAAAAATCTGAAGATTATCTATTAGCAGGCAGAAAGGTACGGTGACGGAAATGAAAATCGGTAACAGGGAATTTCAAACAGAAGGGCATACATATGTGATGGGAATTTTAAACGTGACTCCCGATTCTTTTTCTGACGGAGGAAAGTGGAATGACAGGGATAGAGCGTTGAAGCACGTTGAAGAGATGCTGGAGCAGGGAGCGGATATGATTGACATCGGCGGTGAATCCACAAGACGCGGTTATACGCTTTTAGCTGATGATGAAGAGATTGCACGTGTTGTTCCAATGATTGAAGCGGTGAAGGCAAATTTTAATGTGCCCATATCGTTGGATACCTACAAGTCAAAAGTTGCAGAAGCGGGAATCAAAGCGGGAGCCGATTTGATAAATGATATCTGGGGATTAAAGTATGATGATAAAATAGCGAGCGTTATTGCGAATAGCGGATTGCCTTGCTGCCTGATGCATAATCGGAAAAATCAGGATTACGGTGATTTTATGCAGGACGTAGCAGCGGATTTGGCGGATTCCGTTCACCTGGCAGAGCTTGCAGGAATCGAAGACAGTAAGATTATTCTGGATCCCGGCGTTGGATTTGCAAAGAGCTATGAGCAGAATCTGGAAGTAATCAATTCTTTGGAAGAACTTCATGTTTTGGGGTATCCTCTTCTTTTAGGGTGTAGCCGCAAATCGGTGATTGGACTTACGTTGAATCTTCCTGCAGATCAGAGAGTGGAGGGAACTTTGGTGACTACTGTTTTGGCGGTAATGAAAGGCTGTATGTTTGTGAGGGTTCATGACGTTGGGGAAAATGTCCGTGCGATTAAGATGACAGAGGCAATTGTAAGGGGAGGTAAAGGCTGATGTATAACGAATTGGGGAGTGATGAAATCAGAATAGAGGGTTTAGAGGTATATGCTTATCATGGTGTATATCCGGAGGAACGAGAGAAGGGACAGACATTCTATGTCAATGCCACACTCTACACAGATACACACAAAGCCGGTTTGGAGGACAAGCTGGAGCTTTCCACCAATTATGGGGATGTGTGCTTATTTATCAATCAATGGATGAAGGGAAATACATATCAGCTGCTTGAGACGGTGGCAGAAAAACTTTCAAAAGCCATATTGTTAAAATATAATTTAATTTCGTCGGTAGATTTGGAAATCAGGAAACCGGAGGCTCCCATTGAACTTCCATTCGGCTGTGTCTCTGTAAAGGTACACAGGGGGTGGCATAAGGTATATCTTGCACTGGGTTCCAATATGGGAGATAAAGAAGATTATATCAACGGAGCAATCCATGCACTGAAGGAGCATCCGCAGATCAAGGTGAACAAAATTTCAGACATGATTGTGACGAAGCCTTACGGAGGTGTGAAACAGGATGATTTTCTGAATGGTGCGTTGGAGGCGGAAACACTGCTTAGCCCGGAAGAACTTTTGGAAGCATGTCACGACATCGAGGATGCGGCAAACCGACGGAGAACCATACATTGGGGTCCAAGAACTCTCGATATTGATATTTTATTTTATGATAAACTGATTTTTGAGAGTGATACTCTTGTAATTCCTCATCCGGACTTGGAAAACAGGGATTTTGTGTTGAAGCCTATGAATATGCTTGCACCGAATTTCAGGCATCCTGTTTTGAAAAAAACGATGGCACAGTTATTGCAGGAATTGTAATCTATTCGAGAATTCAGATATTGAAATCATTGATACAGGAGGATATGTTTGTGGAAAGGCTTGCTGAAAGACTGAATCTTTCGGCGCCAACCATATCTTTTCATCTAAAAAAGCTGGAGGATGCAGGTGCTGTTACTTCACGAAAAGAGCAATATTATACTATGTATTCCATCAATCAGCAGATTTTTAAAATCAGCATGCTGGACATTTTAAAAGAAGAGTCGTCTGAAAGTTCTATTCAAGAGGAACGGGATGAACTCTACCGCAGGAAAGTACTGGACTCCTTCTTTGAATATGGGAAGCTGAAAACCATACCAAGCCAGAGAAAAAAGGAACGTGTTATTCTGGAGGAAATTGTGAAAGCTTTTGAAATAGGAAGAGAGTATACGGAAAGAGAGGTAAATATCATTATTGCGGACTATTTCGATGATTTCTGTACCCTGCGCAGAGACATGATTTCGGAAGGCCTTTTGGAGAGAAAAGATATGAAATACAAAAGGATAAAGTAAGAATGATATTTTTTCAGGGAATTGGGAGGAAATAAACATGAGGGAGATAGTTAATATTTCCGAATATAGTAAAAAGATGAGAAACTACTATGACTCGGAAGGGAAGCTGATTCAGTATCCCACTAAAAACCGCTGCGAATGATTGCACTTGTCAGGATTGCAGAGTGTTTCGAGAATGGAAAAAAGTATTCAGAAAAAGAAGTGAATGAAATAATTAAGAGCAAGATTGCTTTCAGTGATATTGAGTTAATCCGGAGAGAAATGTTTCAGTACAAGATGTTGGGGCGATTACGGGACGGATCCGAATACTGGGCTGAGCCGGAATGGAGAAAGATTTATGGAGAGTATTTGGGAAAAACGAATTATTTCATTGAAGGTTTGCAGGGCGCCGGGAAAAGTACTTTATTACAGCGCCTTTCCGAAAAATATCAGGATTATGAAGTGTTTCGGGAAGGAGATTATTCTCCGGTGGAACTGGCTTGGTGTGCTTATGTCACGGAGGAACAATATGCCGGTGTGTTGTCACGCTACGAAAGTCTGAAGAATGAGATTGTGAAGAAAACAGTTGATGAGGGTGAGCACCGTGTTATCTGTTACACACAAATTCTGACAGATGTGCAAGGCTTTCACAAGGATTTGGAACAGTATGAAATATATAACGGAAATCTGAATCGGGAGACCTTTGAGCATATTGTGTTGTCCCGTTTCCAAAAATGGAATGAAACCGGACAGATTTTTGAGTGTTCGATTTTTCAAAACATTATTGAGAATCAGTTGTTATATCTCATGATGACCGACGACGAAATACTTGATTTTTACAAAAGACTAAAGACAGTGCTTTCCGGAAAGCCATTTCAGATTATTTATCTTGATGTGGACGATATTCGTGAGGGCATTGAAATTATCAGAAGAGAGCGCTCTGATGACAAGGGAAATGAATTATGGTTTCCGCTGATGATGAAGTATCTGGAGGAATCACCTTACGGAAAGAAGAATTCCCTATGTGATATGGATGGATTGGTTGCGCACTTGGAGAGACGCAAAGCCCTGGAGCATCGGATTATGAACGAAGTGTTCAGGGAGGAATCTGTTATCCTCAAAGCGAAGAATTACAATTTGGATGAAATATGAGAGACGGGTTGCGGAAACTTTGCCTTGGAAAGGTGAATAACAGGAGAGTTATCTCTGAAAACCCGGGTGATGCAAAGCTGGCGCAAGGAAGGCAGTTACCAGTCCGGTAAAGAAGCCGGTGATGATACCGCTTAAGATCAGAAAGGGCAGATAAGTCAGTACACCGGGGGTTGCAGTCAGGAAAAAGGCAACCAGAAGCTGTCCCATATTGTGGGCAAGACCGCCTGCAGCACCGGTGAGAAAAGCCATTTTTTTGTGTAGTAATCTGCTGATTAGGAACATAACCAGTAAGCTGAAGACACCGCCTGCCAGACTGTAAGCCAGACTTAAAAGCTGACCAAACAGCAGTGTTGACAAGAGAATACGGGCAGTCAACACGAGGGCAGCATCTTTCAAGGTGCCATATTGCAGCAGAATTAGCGTGATGATGTTTGCAAGCCCCAGCTTGATTCCCGGAATGGGAACAAGGGGAGGAATGGCGCTTTCCACTGCATAAATGCCCAGAGAAAGCGTGGTAAACAGAGCCAGGGTAGTCAGTTTTTTGATTGACATTTTATGCTCCTTATCAATAGGTTATCATATCAACGGCTGAGGAATCTGTTTGTGACTGTTTGGCAGGCCGAAGCAGGATGACAAGTCGGTTGGGCAGACAGGTGATAGGAATCCGGGAATCGCTGATAAAGCCCTGGTGCACACAGAGCTTATCGGGACAGTCGGCAGAGAGAATGCCGATGCTGCCGGGGCGGACTTCCACTTGATTCTGACAGCCGGATGCTCCTGTGACGGTAAAGGTATAAGAAGCGTCTACGTCGTACAGAGGAATACTTGTAAGTAATGTCCCATCCTGGTAGATATCGGCGATGTAGCCCTCTGCTTGACTGTGGGGAAGCAGAATGTACAGCAGGCTGGCGAAAGCCAATAGGAATAAAAAAGCCCCAATCAGAGAGGCTGTCAGTTTTGTTCGATTCATAATCCCTCGTATATTCCTTCAGGTAATTATTTTTGTTTTTTTCAGTATAGCAAAAAGGATAGAGAAAATGAAGAAATTTTTTTGTGTTGTCGCTGTATGTGCTGCAACAGTATTTTGCTGCGGCTGCGGGGAAAAGAGACCGGCTAAAATACAGAGTGTGGATACTGCCATGGGAACGGTAATACAGCAGAGTATCTATACCACGGACGAATTGAGTAACGGGGCAGAGGAGATACTTGATCTTCTGCGAGAACTGGAAGAACAGGAGCTTTCCAGAAGGATTGACACCTCTGAGATTTGGGCTGTCAATGCGTCGGCAGGAAATAAGGAAGGCTACATGCTCTCGCCGCAACTGGCGGAAGTCTTGGAGAAATGTCTGGATGTTTGGAAACAGTCGGAAGGGGCTTTTGACGTAACCATGGGGCCGGTGGTTAGCCTTTGGGATATTGACGGATGGGCTGCCGGAGAAAGAGAAGGAACCTTTGTGCTGCCTGAGGATGAACTGCTTCGGGATGCGCTGGAGCATTGCGGTAGTGAGAAGCTGCAGCTGAATGAGAGCCGGTTGTATCTGCCGGAGGGAATGATGTTGGATTTGGGTGCTGTGGGAAAAGGAATTGCACTGGACAGAATTTTGGAATATTTGGAGAAAGATGAGAAGATAACGGGTGCAATTATTTCTGCAGGCGGCAGTGTGTTGACCTTTGGGGAAAAGCCGGACGGAAGTGACTGGAAGGTTAGTATTGCAAACCCGGCAGAACCCTCTGAGAGCATTGGTGTGTTGACTTTGGCGGGACAGTGGTGTATTTCCACTTCGGGAGATTATGAACGTTATGTGGAAGTTGACGGAGTCAGATATCATCATATCATTAATCCGGCCACGGGGTATCCCGCAGACAGCGGGGTATCGGGAGTAACGGTGCTTACAAAGGACGGATTTTTGAGTGATGCACTGTCTACTGCCTGCTTTATTTTGGGACCGGAAAAAGGGACGGTTCTTGCAGCACAGTACGGAGCCGAGGTACTCTTTGTGAATCGGGACGGCAGTATTCGGATGAGCGATGGCATGAGGAAGTACTTTCAGGGCGCAAAGTAACCCGGAAAGCAAGGGTATGAGAACAGCTTTTTATTTGCAGGATATGGGATTTGGGTGTACAATGAAAGAAGACAATTGAGAGAAAAAAGATAACAGAGTTGACCGGGCAGGAGGAGTCAAAATGGGGAAAACGGAAGAGAATACCTATATACATGTGGATGAAGAGACCTTGAAAATTATTGATGAAAAGATGCCTCCGGAGGAGGAACTACAGGATTTGGCAGAATTCTTTAAGGTTTTCGGAGATGCCACACGTCTGAAAATATTGTATGTACTGCTCAGCTCGGAAATGTGTGTGTATGACATTGCTGCTGTATTGGGGATGTCCCAGTCAGCGATTTCCCATCAGCTCCGGGTACTGAAGCAGATGGACCTGGTAAAAAACCGTCGGGAAGGAAAGACCATTTTTTACTCTCTGGCAGATGACCATATCGTAACAATATTAAGCCAGGGATTGGACCATATTGAAGAATAAAGCGGAGAGTCAATGGGGACAAAGGTACTGTAGCCTGTGCTCCCGAAGGGGGCGTGATACATGGTGGTATCGTTGCCGAATTGCTGAAAATAGACGTAACGGGAAGTCATATTGATATGTGTAAAGTTACCCTCGGCAAGAACAGTGTTTTCCGAACCGTCAAGACGCATGAATTTCAGCTGAGGATTCTTTCCGCTTTTCTGGTAGTAGATATAGCCGTTTCCAACATTGAAGCAGTCTACGCGGTCGTTGGTCAGTATTTCTATTTCATTTCGTGATAGAGAGTAGCGACAGAGCCGGTAGTTCTCCGCTATATCCATGTAATAAATATAGTCGCCATCCAAAACCGGATAACAGAGATTTCCCCGCCAAAGCTCAGATGAGACATCGTTTGCGGTGTTCAGGGTGTAGAGGTAGTGGTTTTCCTGCGTACCGCTGTAATAAATCACTCCGTTACGAGCGCAGGCGGGATTGATGTTATAATCTGCCAGTTGTACGGTTTCGGACTTATCAATTTTGACTTTATAAAAAGATGCGCCGGGATTGGCAGCGGTAAGCAGGTACAGATAGTTGTCGACAAGCTGACCGGTTACAACGACGTCTCTTGTAATTGCGGTGATGTCATTTCCATTTAATTTGCAACGGTCAAAGGATTTGATTCCCTCAATATGACCGAAGCCGGATTTTGAAGCAGCACCGGTTTGGAAGAAGTAAAGATATTTGCCTCCGGCAAGAATATTTCTGACCTTTAAATCGTTTAAACAACGGATGTCTGTTTCATCGGGATTCATGGCATACAGACAGCCGCCTACGGCTGCGTTGGAAAAATATACCGTACCGTCGTATTCGCAGAACAATCCGTCGTTATTCAGGTTCCCGGCTGTGTTGCCGACGGTTCCGGAAGGATTCATTGTTGTGTGACCGCTAAAGAAGAGCACCAGTGCCATTAGGGCAAGCAGCAGAATACAGGCGGTAATTATCAATATATTTTTAAAGCTCTTTTTCATCCCGGTTTCTCCTTAGGTGAGTTTACAGATTTACTCATTATTTACCTTCACTATACACCCCTTTTTACTTGCTATCAAGTTTGTTTTGGTATAAGATAAACGTAATATAACAGCATGATAGTACTGAAGTTTACGAGTGCATATATGTCGCATATGATGAACTGTTATACAAAACATAAACAGATGAGGAGCGGAACACATGGATTTATTGGAATTAAGGCAGCAGATTGACGTAATTGACTCCCAGATTGTGGACTTATATGAGAAACGTATGGATGTGAGCCGTCAGGTGGCGGAATATAAGATAAGTACAGGAAAAAAGGTCTTTGACAAACAGAGGGAGGCAGAGAAGCTTGCCAAGGTGAAGTCATTGACACATAACGAATTTAACAGCCACGGTGTCGAAGAATTGTTTGAGCAGATTATGTCCATGAGCAGAAAACTGCAATACAGACTTTTAGCGGAGAACGGCAGTCTGGGAAAGCTGCCATTTATCGGCGTGGATGAGCTGGAGACGGAGCAGGCAAGAGTTGTATTTCAGGGGGCTGAAGGTGCGTATTCCCAGGCTGCAATGATGCAGTATTTCGGGGATAAAGTACACAGTTTTCATGTGGACAGTTTTCGGGATGCCATGAGTGCAATCGATGAGGGCAGTGCAGATTTTGCAGTGCTTCCCATTGAAAACTCAACAGCCGGAATCGTTAACGAAATTTATGACCTGTTGCAGGAATATGAAAATTATATTGTTGGAGAACAGATTATCAAGATTGAACATTGTCTTCTGGGAGTACCGGGTACAAAGCTTTCGGATATCAGAACCGTGTATTCTCACCCTCAGTCTCTGATGCAGAGCGCAAAATATTTATCCAACCATGATTGGCAGCAAATCAGCATGCAGAACAATGCCTTTGCAGCCAAGAAGGTGGCAGAGGACAATGACAGGACGCAGGCAGCAATTGCGGGAGAGTATGCGGCAAAGGTCTACGGATTGGAGGTATTGGATAAGGGAATCAACGATTCGGGAGTCAACTCCACCCGGTTTATTATCGTTACGAATCAAAAGATTTTCAGAAAGGACGCAAAGAAGGTCAGCATTTGTTTTGAAGTACCCCATGAGAGCGGTTCCCTTTATCATATGTTGTCCCATTTCATATACAACAATTTGAACATGACAAAAATTGAAAGCCGCCCCATTGAGGACAGAGCCTGGGAATACCGCTTTTTTATCGACTTTGAAGGAAATCTGGCGGACAGCGCCGTGAAAAACGCTTTGAGAGGACTTCGGGATGAAGCACGCAATATGAAAATTTTGGGGAATTACTGATAAAGCGGGAAATGTGCCGGAAACGTGTGTAACTATATTAAGCACAGTCGATTTTGGAGGCAGATATTTAGTTAATACGGAGGAAATACGATGCGTGAGCAAGAATTGATTGTATATCGCAATTTTGAAGATGGTGAACTGCTGTATGATATGGCTTGGCTGATGAGTCATTACGAGGACACAGCGGTAGGAAGGGAACAGAATCCGGAAAGGCCTTATACCCGTGAAGCAAAAGCAGCGCTCTTTTATGACTGCATCCACAGGCTGATAGAACTTGCGGGAAATTACGGCTTTCACGGTAATCTGTGGCATTGTTATCTTGCCAATCTGTTGGTAAATAACGAAAACAGTTACAGCTGCGGCTGTGAGATTAAAGGAGAAATCGAGGGAACCATCAACGAGGCGGCGCTGCACGATATTGTCATTTTTAAGGAGTTCTACGATTTTGATTTTTCGGATATGGAAGAGAAGCTGCATGTGCCCGAATTTTCTCTGATTGAAGATTATAAGGCCAGCAGCAGAGAGAGCAAGGTGTACAATACCAGAATTTGTGCGAGGATTTGTGAACTTGCGGAAAAATTCTGCATGGACCATACGCCGGAGGAAATGAAAGCTACCCTTACACAATTTTACAAGGAATACGGAGTGGGAAAATTCGGCCTGCACAAATCCTTCCGCGTGGTACATGATGACGAGGGTGTACATATTGAGCCGATTCTGAATATCGCTCATGTAACACTGGATGATTTGGTAGGGTATGAGATTGCCAAAAAGAAGCTGACGGATAATACAGATGCGTTTGTTGCGGGGCGGAAGGCAAATAACTGCCTTTTGTTCGGCGATGCCGGAACGGGAAAATCTTCAAGTATTAAAGCAATTGCCAATGAATACTACGAAAAGGGTTTGCGGATTATCGAAGTGTATAAGCACCAGTTTCAGGATCTGAACGAGGTCATCAGCCAGATTAAAAAGAGAAACTACAGATTCATTATTTACATGGACGATTTGAGCTTTGAAGACTTTGAAATTGAATATAAGTATCTGAAAGCTGTCATTGAGGGCGGCCTGGAGAAAAAGCCTGAAAATGTCCTGATATATGCGACTTCAAACCGCCGACATCTGATTCGGGAGAATTACAGGGACAAAGAGGAAATACGTGAAGACATGCATACCGGGGATACGGTACAGGAGAAACTGTCGCTGGTGTATCGCTTTGGTGTGACAATTTACTTCGGTGCACCAAGCAACAAAGAATTTCAGGAGATTGTGCTGGCACTGGCGAAGCGTTACGGCATAGATATGCCCAAAGACGAACTGTTGGCGGAAGCCAACAAATGGGAGCTTTCCCACGGCGGCCTTTCCGGAAGAACTGCCCAACAATTTGTCGATTATCTTCAAGGCATGCAAAGGGATATTTGAGACCGTGCGCGGGAGCTCGCTCACAGCGCACGGGAATCAAATAGACGTTTATAGGGCGCAAGCCCGCAGCCCCGAAATTGCGAAGCAAGGAGAAAACAGTATGAGTATTAAAACTTTTGCAGCCATTGACGTGGGAAGCTTTGAACTTACCATGAAAATATTTGAATTCTCAGGAAAAAACAGCATGCGGGAGATAGACTGCATCAGCAGAAGGCTGGATTTAGGCAGTGATACTTATGCGCACGGTAAAATCAGTAATGAAAAGATGGATGAACTGTGCCGGACTTTAAAGGAATTCGGAGAAATCATGAAAACCTATAAGGTGGAGGCGTATAAAGCATACGGCACCAGTGCCATTCGTGAGACGGAAAACTTTGCTATCATTCAGGACCAGATTGAACAGCGTACAGGTATCAGAGTTGAAATCCTCAGTAACTCTGAGCAGCGTTTTCTGGATTATAAATCTGTAGCAGCCAAGGGTGAGAGCTTTCGCAGAATCATTGAGGACAAGACAGCGATTCTGGATATCGGCGGAGGCAGCATTCAGATTTCTCTGTTTGACAATGATACCCTGGTTTCTACTCAGAATCTTCGTCTGGGCGTATTGAGAATTCAGGAGTACTTAAACCGCTTTGATGTGAGAAAATCAAGAATAGAGAATGTTATCGATGAGATGACAATGGCACAGCTGTCGAACTATAAAAAGCTATATCTCAAGGACAGAGAAATCCGAAATCTGATTGTTATAGATGATTACATATCTCCCCTGGCAGTAAAACGCGCGGGGGGAGATTCCGGCAAGGCGGTAATCAGCGGAGAAACATTTGATAAATTTATGGAACAGCTGAGAAGCGGCAGTGCGGCACAAGTGGCAGTATCCATGGGAATACCGGAGGAAAAAGTGCCGTTAATGTTTATCAGCGCAGTGCTTACGGGGCACATCGCGGACCTGATGGAAGTACAACAGATATGGATGCCGGGCGTATCTTTGTGCGACGGAATTGCGTACGAATATGCGGAAAAGATTAAGATGTTCCGTGGCGAGCATGATTTTGAGAAGGACATTATTGCTTGTGCGGTCAATATCAGCAAGCGTTATATGGGCAGCCGGAAACGCTCAGAAACTCTGGAACATATTACAACAACCATCTTTGACAGCATGAAGCGGGTTCACGGTTTGGGGAAAAGGGAATTGTTGTACTTACGGCTTGCTGCAATTTTACATGACTGCGGAAAATATATCAGTATGGTAAATATCGGAGAAACCTCCTATAACATCATCATGGCAACGGAAATCATCGGTTTGTCTCATACGGAGCGTGAAATTGTGGCAAATGTGGTACGATTTAACCACAGCCGGTTTATTTACGATTGGCAGCAGGGAGGAAACGGAGGATTGGACCGGTCTGCTTATTTGACGGTTGCCAAGCTTACCGCAATTATAAGGCTGGCCAGTGGTCTGGACAGAAGCCATAAGCAAAAGTTGAAAGGACTGACGGCAGCGCTAAGGGACAATCAGTTGATTTTATCGGTGGATACCACAGAGGATATTACTCTGGAAAAAGGATTTTTTGAGGAGAAAGCTGAGTTTTTCCAAGAGGTTTTCAGTGTGGAACCGATTCTGAAACAGAAAAGAACATTTTAAATGCCGGAAAGGTGTGTGATGAAGATGACAGACATTGATTTCAATAATCCCAAATATTACACAAACAGGGAATTGTCCTGGATATTGTTTGATCATAGGGTGTTGAATGAAGCCAGGGACAAGAATATACCGTTGTTTGAGCGGTTGAAATTTTTAAGTATTACCGCATCCAATTTGGATGAATTTTTTATGATTCGAGTGGCATCCTTAAAGGATATGGTAAATGCCGGATACGAAAAAAAAGATATTGCCGGTATGACACCATCTGAGCAGCTGGCAGCAATTGATGTGGCAATTCATGATCTTGTAAACCTTCAGTATTCCACATGGAATCGTTCTTTGGTTCCCCAGCTAAAGAAGAACGGACTTCAAATAATCGGCAGACATGAGGACTTGACGGAGGAAGAGGGCAGGTTCATTGACAGATATTTTGAAGAGAATGTGTATCCGGTGCTGACTCCGATGGCAGTGGATTCTTCCAGACCTTTTCCGTTGATTCGCAATAAGACTCTGAATATCGCTGCGCTGGTTCACAAAAAGAATCAGGAAGAGCTGGAATTTGTCACCGTGCAGGTTCCCTCCGTGCTGGGCAGAATTGTGCAGATTCCCACCGAGGGAAAAGCAAAGAAAGTCATTTTCCTGGAAGAGATTATTGAGCGTAATATTCAGAGATTGTTCTTAAATTATGACATTGTCTGTGCACATCCCTACCGTATCATGAGAAACGCGGATTTGACCATTGAGGAGGATGAGGCAGCAGACCTGTTAAAGGAGATAGAAAAACAGCTGAAAAAGCGCCAGTGGGGAGAAGCCATCCGCCTTGAGGTGGAGGACGGTATGGATAAGCGGCTCTTGAAAATCCTCAAGAAGGAGCTGCATCTGGAGGAACAAAATATTTACGAGATTGCAGGACCTCTTGATTTGACTGTATTGATGAAGCTTTACGGACTTGACGGCTATGATCACTTAAAGACGCCGAAGCACATACCCCAACAGGTACCGGAACTGCCTGCAGGTTGTAAGATTTTTGATGAGATCAGAAAGGGCGATATCCTGCTTCACCATCCTTATCAGAGCTTTGAACCTGTGGTAGACTTTATCCGGCAGGCAGCCAAGGACCCGGAGGTGCTGGCTATCAAACAGACATTGTACCGTGTCAGCGGGAATTCACCAATTATTGCGGCATTGGCTCAGGCTGCGGAAAACGGTAAGCAGGTGACGGTGCTTGTAGAATTGAAGGCAAGATTCGACGAGGAAAATAATATTGTCTGGGCGAAGATGCTGGAAAAAGCAGGCTGCCATGTCCTATATGGACTTTTGGGACTGAAGACGCACAGCAAGATAACATTGGTAGTTAGAAGGGAAGAGGACGGCATTCGCCGATATGTTCACCTTGGGACAGGAAATTACAATGATGCTACTGCCAAACTGTATACAGATATCGGACTGCTAACCTGCTCGGAAGCGGTAGGTGAGGATGCGACAGCAGTATTTAACATGTTGTCCGGCTATTCTGAACCTTTGGTATGGAACAAGCTCAGCGTGGCTCCTCTTTGGCTGAAGGATAAATTTCTCTATCTGATTGGCAGAGAGAAAAAACATGCGGAGGAAGGGCGCCCGGCAAGAATCATTGCAAAGATGAATTCCCTCTGTGACCGGGATATCATTGCTGCTCTCTACGCAGCCGGCGCAGCGGGAGTAAAAATTGATTTGATTGTCCGCGGAATCTGCTGCCTCAAAACGGGAATTAAGGACATCAGCGAAAATATCACGGTACGCTCTATTGTGGGAAATTTTCTGGAGCACAGTCGTATATTTTATTTTGAAAATAACGATAATTATGAGATATATTGCGGAAGTGCGGACTGGATGCCAAGAAACCTGGAGCGGCGTGTGGAAATCCTGTTCCCTGTGGACAGACCGGAGTTGAAGGAGGAATTGCTGCACATCCTGCAATGTCAGCTGAAGGACAATGTAAAGGCCTCCGTGCTACAGCCGGACGGCAGCTATGAAAAGGTGGACAAGAGAGGAAAATCTCTGTTCCAGTCTCAAGAGGTGTTTTGCCGTGAGGCGATGCTGAAAGCCAAAGCTTCAGCGGAGGAACAGACTACCGTGACAAGGACATTTATTCCGGAGGTACACCAGTGAAAATTTATTTAGCATCGGCTTCTCCCAGAAGAAGAGAGCTGCTTATGCAGATCGGCCTGGAATTTGAGGTCCTGGTAAGCAATGTACAGGAGAAAATTACTGCTGTGGAGCCCGGGAAGGTAGTGGAGGAGCTGTCGGAACAGAAGGCAATGGATGTGTTTCATTCCATTGATGAGTCAGAGGAAGAGATTCTGGTAATCGGTGCAGACACTGTAGTTGCAGCAGGCAGCAGTATTTTAGGGAAGCCTGCCGGCTTAAAGGATGCAGCGGAGATGCTGGGGATGCTCTCCGGCAATACGCATCAGGTATATACAGGTGTTACCCTTTGTTACAGAAACGCAGGGAAAGTGCAAATAAAGACCTTCCATGAGATGACAAAGGTAACCTTTTACCCAATGAGCGACAAAGAGATTTCCCGTTATGTCTCCTCACAGGATTGCATGGATAAAGCAGGAGCCTACGGAATTCAGGGCTTCTGTGCCAGATATATCAAAGGGATTGAGGGCGATTACAATAATGTGGTTGGTCTTCCCGTAGGAAGACTTTATCAGGAAGCAAAGGAGTTTCTGGGTGAATGAAAAAAGCTGTCATTTTTGATTTGGACGGAACCTTGTCCGATTCCATAGCCAGTATGAAATATTGCGGCGACAGAGCGCTGGCACCTTTTGGGTACGGCCCGTTTCCGGAGTCTGATTATAAATATTTTGTGGGAGACGGAGCAGCGAATCTGATAAAGAGAGCACTGAAGGCAGGGGGGGACGAAAAGCTTGTCCATTTTGAAGAAGCATTTGCTCTATACAAAAAGTTTTTTGCGGAAAACTGCATGTATCAAGTGAAGCCCTATGAGGGAATACCGGAACTTTTAGCTGCTTTAAAGGAAAAGGGATTGAAGATTGCAGTTCTTTCCAATAAACCTCATGACCAGACCATAGATGTCATTGAGACCTTGTTTGGAAAGGGGTATTTTGACATTATCAGGGGGCAGAAGGACGGTGTACCTATCAAACCGGATCCTGCCGGAGTTTTTGCAATTCTGAGACAATGGAATCTGACGGCAGAAGACATTCTGTACCTTGGAGACACCGCAACGGATATGAAGACCGGAAAGAGTGCCGGCGCATTTACCGTCGGAGCACTCTGGGGATTCCGTGACCGCAGGGAGCTGGAGGAGGGGCATGCAGATGCCATTATTGTACATCCGTTGGAACTGTTGGAGTATGTGTAACCGTTGAGGCGTTCAGCTCATGCTGTTTTCGAAAAGTTTCTGCTTTTTTTCTCACAGTATTGACAGACAATGAATAACATTGTAGTATGTGGGCATATAGTAAGTCGGCAAAGGAGGTCGGAAATATGCGTGAATTTGATGATGATGTCCTGGAGTGTTTTTTGGATAATCAGCTTCAGCTTTTTCCCGAAAAAGTTGCGGAGACCTTAGATGAGGCGGAAGATTTCCTGGAAGACTGCATGGCGGTGGTTGTTGACTCTGTTGATGAAGTAGTGGAATACTTCGAGGAGGAAGGAATCGACATGGAGGGCGCTTCCGATGAGGAAATTTTGGAAGCGGAAGAGGTCTTTGACATCGGAGACGGCAGATACTTGATTGTTGAGGGATAAATATAGGATGTGAGTTAAGACTGTATTCTATGACTTATAAAGTGATAGAGTACAGTCTTTTTTTATACCAAAATGTCAAAATGGACAAAAATAGTTGATGATTTGGAAATGCATTGTGCAAAATAACTATTTTTCTTGCGCTGCAATCATTATTATTGTATACTCAATATAAAGTATTTGAGTAGAAATTTCTGAAGATGCGGGGAATCACAATATGGATTTTTCAAAACAGATTTTAAAAGAATATACAGACAATGCAGATAAACGTCTTGCCTTTATCTGCAGGCTCCTGATTGGCTTTATGGTGCTTGTGGTTGTACTCAATTTGACAGGGGTTTTCAAAATTGCACCTATGCCTTTGTATTTAGCTGCAGGAATTTCAATTTTTGATTTTTTCCTGCCGACTTTGTTTTGTGATATCCTGAAGCTTCGCTCGGTACGGATACGATATGTGATTCTGACTGTGATTGTGTTACAGTCGGGGATTCAGTATGCAGCTCTGTCCTATCATACAATCATGATGCTTGTCTTTCCTGTGGTGATTGCCTGCCTGTATAATGAAAAAAAATATGTGATATATACAATGATTATCAGTCTGCCGACGCTGCTGGTATCCCATCTGGCAGCTTTTTGGCTGAAAATTGTTCCGGATGAACCTCTGATAACATTAAGGGGAACTGTGTTTTACGGAATTTTGCCCAGAACCATTGAGTTTTTTGCCATTTCCCTTGTATGTATATTTATCTCAGATCGTATTGAGCGTCTCATACAGACCCTGGCGAGCAAGAACAGGGAATTGTATGAGGATCAGGAAAACCTGATTTTATCTCTTTCGCAGATTATCGAAAACAAGTCAGAGTACACAGGACAGCATGTAAGGCGTGTGGCGGAGTATACAGAACTTCTTTGTCATAGTCTCGGCTATTCTGATGAGGACAGCTGGAAAATCAGTCTTGCGTCAATGTTGCATGATGTGGGAAAGGTTATGATACCGGAGGAAATCCTTGAAAAACCGGGGAAACTGACGCCTGAAGAATTTGATATTATGAAAAATCATATCCAATATGGAAGAAAAATGTTGGAGAAGACACCGGGAGAATTGTTCCGTATCTCATCGGACATAGCATACGAACATCACGAAAAATGGGACGGAACCGGCTATATGGGATTAAGCGGAACGGATATCAAACTATATGCGCGATGTGTGGCATTAGCTGATGTATTTGATGCATTGGTAAGCCGAAGACCGTATAAGCGTGCGTGGGCTCCGCAGGAGGCATATGATGAAATTGTATCACAAAGGGGAAAACAGTTTGACCCTCAGGTAGTGGATGCATTTGTTCAGAATTATCCCGAATTTTTGGCTGTGGTGGAGCAGTATCCTGATGAACCGGAATTACATATTTCGGAATCAATCGGCAATCCCTAGTGCATGTGCCTTGAGGGGAGGAAGGAGGCTATAGGGAACGAACAGATTGTCGTAACCTACACCCAAATCAAGTCCCGGTTTGTTGTCACCGTGGAAGTCACTTCCTCCGCTGATGAGCAGATTAAATTTCTTGGCGAGAGCCCGAATCTGTCGCTCTTCATGGGGCTTGTAGGTGCTGTAGATTGCTTCGATACCAATCAGTCCGACATCCTTCAAGTCCGCGGTCAGTTGCTCCAGACGCCGGTCACTCATATGGTAAAGAACAGGGTGCGCAAGAATCGGAACACCGCCTGCTTCAAGAATCAACCGAACAGCCTGAGCCGGAGTTACCTTTTCACGGGGAACATAGCAGGGAGCATGGTCGCCCACATATCGGTCGAAGGCTTCCTGCATGCTTTTGATGTAGCCGTGATTGAGCATATATTTGGCATAGTGGGCTCTCGTAATAACGGAATTCGGAAATTCCCGAAGCAGTGCATCGTAAGTTATGTCAATTCCGGTTTCCTGCAACAGGCTACACATCTTTTGATTGCGCAGGGTGCGGGAATCCACGAATTCCTGCAACTTTGCAGTAAAAATTTCGTTACGGTAATCAATGTAAAGTCCCACGATGTGTACGTCCTGCCCCTGATATTCCGTGGAAAACTCGATTCCGGGAATGACTTCCGGAATCGGAGATAATGGATGCGGTGCATCTGATTCAATCTGTCTTGTCCTTAGCATATCTGCGTAGGAAATGGCCTCTTCCAACCCGTCAACCGTATCATGGTCTGTCAGAGCAAAAGCAGCCAGTCCTTTTTCAATTGCATAATCCACAAGCTGTGAAGGTGTATATGTCCCATCTGAGCGGGTGGAGTGTACGTGTAAATCTATCTGCTGCATGTTTCATTCACTCCTTAAGAAATCTTTCGTGTCCAATTTACGGTTTTTGGCTATTATATCCTTTAGTCTTCGTCGTCTTCCTTGTTGGCAGTAAATACGGTTCTCTTTCTGGCCATCTCATCGCTTTCCAGATACTCGTCGTAGGTGGTAATCTTGTCAATAATATGGCCGTTCGGCAGAATCTCGATGATGCGGTTAGCCGTAGTCTGTACGAACTGATGATCATGGCAGGAGAAAAGCGCAACACCGGGGAACTTAATCAGTCCGTTATTTAGCGCAGTGATGGATTCCATGTCCAGATGGTTGGTGGGCTCATCCAGCACCAGACAGTTTGCACCGCTGATCATCATTTTGGACAGCAGACAGCGCACCTTTTCTCCACCGGAAAGTACCTTCACCTTCTTGACACCGTCCTCACCTGCAAACAGCATACGTCCCAGGAAACCTCTCACGTATGTTACATCCTTTACGGGAGAATAACCGGTCAGCCAGTCGGTGATGGTCAGGTCATTGTCAAATTCCGCGGTGCTGTCCTTGGGGAAGTAAGCCTGGGAGGTAGTTACACCCCATTTATAGCTTCCCTCGTCCGGCTCTAGCTCACCCATGAGAATCTGGAACAGTGTGGTTTTTGCCAGCTCCTGACTACCCACGAAAGCAATCTTGTCCTCATGTCCCATGACAAAGGATACATCATCCAGTACCTTTTCGCCGTTGATAGTCTTGGAGAGGTGCTCAACGGTAAGAACCTCATTTCCAATCTCACGGTCGGGACGGAAATCGATGTAAGGATATTTTCTGCTGGAGGGTTTAATCTCATCCAACTCAATTTTTTCCAGTGCACGTTTTCTGGAGGTTGCCTGCTTGGATTTGGAAGCGTTTGCGGAGAAACGGGAGATGAACTCCTGCAGCTCCTTAATCTTTTCTTCCTTCTTTTTATTGGCTTCCTTCATCTGCTTAACCAACAGCTGACTGGACTCGAACCAGAAATCATAGTTGCCGGCGTACAGCTGAATCTTGCCGTAGTCGATATCCGCGATGTGGGTACATACCTTATTTAAAAAGTAACGGTCATGGGAAACGACGATAACGGTATTTTCAAAGTCAATCAGGAAATCCTCCAGCCAGGCAATGGCATCCAGGTCCAGATGGTTGGTAGGCTCATCAAGAAGCAGGATGTCAGGGTTGCCGAACAATGCTTTTGCCAGCAGAACCTTCACCTTCAGATTGCCGTCCAAATCTCTCATGGTAGAGTAGTGGTACTCGGGACCGATGCCGAGACCGTTTAACAGCATGGCGGCGTTGGATTCTGCCTCCCAGCCGTCCATCTCGGCAAATTCAGCCTCCAGTTCGCTGGCGCGGATACCGTCTTCATCGGAGAAATCCTCCTTGGCGTAGATGGCATCCTTTTCCTTCATAATCTGGTACAGGCGCTCGTTGCCCATAATGACGGTGTCCATTACCACGTAATCATCATATTTAAAGTGATCCTGCTCCAGCACGGAGAGACGCTGACCGGGGGTGATGGTCACATCTCCCTTGGTGGTCTCCAGTTTGCCGGACAAAATCTTTAAGAAGGTGGACTTCCCGGCGCCGTTGGCACCGATAAGACCGTAGCAGTTTCCTTCGGTAAACTTAATGTTGACATCCTCGAATAAAGCCTTTTTTCCGATTCGTAACGTTACATTGTTTGCACTAATCATTTCGCTAAACCTTTCCTTATAATACAGAGCCTGTTTTAAGCAGCATTGGGCAAAAAAGCCCACTATTCCCTATTGTACAGAAAAACACAGAAAATGCAAGCAAAAAAGATTTTACATTGTATTGATTGCAGATAAAGCCTACATTTGATAAGATAAATTTAGACAGCTGTTGAAAGAACAGTTATGAATTCATTCATTTGGGGAGGATTATTTATGCAATCAAAACTCAATTACAAAAGAACCTTTTTTATCGGACTTGCTTTTTTGAGTATCTGCTCATTATGGCAGATGTATGACAACATTATACCGCTGATGTTGCAGAATACCTTTGGCTTGGGGGAGACGGTGACTGGTGTACTGATGGCAATGGACAATGTACTGGCTCTGGTGCTTTTGCCGGTGTTTGGTTCTCTGTCTGACAAGGTGGATACACCTTTGGGAAAACGGACGCCCTTTATTCTGGGAGGGACCGTTCTTGCGGTGATATTCATGATGCTTCTGCCCATTGCGGATAAACGGCAGAGTCTCGGGCTGTTTGTTGTTGCGTTGTTTGCCACCCTTTTATCCATGGGGTTGTACCGTTCTCCGGCAGTAGCACTGATGCCGGATTTGACACCGAATCATCTTCGCAGCCGTGCCAATGCGGTGATTAATCTTATGGGTGCGGTAGGCGGTGTGTATGCCCTGATTATGATTAAGCTGTTGGTTGGTAAGGGAGACAGACCGGACTATGCACCGCTTTTTGCCAGCATTGCCGCACTGATGGCGGTGGCTGTAGGAGTATTGCTGATTACCGTCAGAGAAAATAAATTGCGAAAGGAAATCGAGGCGATGGAAAGCGTAGGAGACGGAACCATCGCAGAAACGCCGGGAGAAAACTCAGCACAGGCGGAAGTCGGGGAAGACACCGGGAAGGTACGGACAGTTCAGACTCAAAATGGCGACAATTCCGGTCAAAAGACAGTTCTGCCCCGGGAGGTTAAGCGTAGCATGATATTCCTGCTGGTATCCATCTTTTTCTGGTTTACCGCCTACAATGCTGTGACAACAGCCTTTTCCAGATATACCCGGGTGGTCTGGAAGATGGAAGGCGGAAGCTTTGCCAACTGTCTGATGGTGGCAACTGTGGCGGCAATTCTAAGCTATATTCCCATCGGAAGCATCTCTGCAAAATTTGGCAGGAAGAAGACCATTATGGGTGGCGTAGTGCTGATGGCATCCTGCTATCTGGCAGCTGTTTTCGTAGGAGCATATCACCCGCTTGTCAACATCGCTTTCGCGCTGATTGGCGTGGGCTGGGCAGCAATCAATGTGAATTCCTATCCAATGATTGTTGCCATGAGTCAGGGCAGCGATATCGGGAAGTTTACCGGAACCTACTATACCTTTTCCATGGCAGCGCAGATTTTTACACCTATTTTCTCAGGCTTCCTTTTGGAAAACGTCTCTTACAGAACACTTTTTCCCTATGCGTTTCTGTTTGCCATGGCAGCATTGCTGACCATGACCCAGGTGCGCCACGGAGATGTAAAGCCTGTGAAAAAGGAAAGTATTTTGGAGAATTTTGATGTGGATGATTAAGAATTTTACAAGGAAAGCTAAAGTTCTCTGAATTTTCCGGATGAACTCTTGCAAACGGCTTCAAAAAGGACTAGAGTAGATGGAGTCTTTTAAGAGATTTTGCGGAAAGGAAGTAACGTAAGATGAAAATAGTAGTGATATTGTTAATCTGTCTGGCTGTATTTACAGTGCTTTATTTGCTCATGATTATGCCCAGAATGACAGGGAAACCGGACACGGTTCCTTTCAAAGAATGGCTGTATGCACACAGGGGACTGCATGACAACGCTTCGGATGCACCGGAAAACTCCATGAGAGCATTCCAAAAGGCGGTGGATGCGGGGTACGGTATCGAACTGGATATTCAGATGACAAAAGACCATGTTCCTGTTGTGTTCCACGATTTTACCCTGAAAAGAATCTGTGGCGCGGAAGGAAAGGTCTGCGATTATACCTATGAGGAGCTGCAGCAGTTCAGACTTTGCGATTCCGACCAGACGATTCCGAAGTTTGAGGATGTGCTGAAATGTGTGGATGGGAAAGTGCCACTGATTGTGGAATTAAAAATTGAAGCAACGGATACTTCCATCTGCCCTGCGGGGGATAAGCTTCTCTCGGAATACAAGGGAATGTACTGCATTGAATCCTTCAATCCTCTGGGGGTATTCTGGTACAGAAGACATCGGAAGGAGATTGTCAGAGGTCAGCTTTCGGATGCTTTTATAAAGGAAGGAGAATATGTGGGAGCTCTCTATTTCCTGCTTCAGAACCTGTTGTTCAACTGGCTGGGCAAGCCGGACTTTGTAGCATATAATTGCAAATACCCTCAGATGCTATCCCGCAGGCTATGCAGGGGACTTTACCGCAACACGGCGGCAGCCTGGACAATCAAAAGCCAAGAGCAGTTGGAGGCGGCGAAAGAGCATTTCGATATCTATATTTTTGACAGCTTTATACCGGATTAATAAATACGGGCCCTGTTTCCAAGAGAGGTTGGAACAGGGCTTGTTTTATTTGTAAAATATATATCAGCATGAAAAATTCAAAAAAATAACTTAAAAAAATGAATCTGATATAATAAATAAGTAAATACATTTGTAATTTAGCATGAATATCCATAGTTGTAATAATTAGACATGAGGATGAAAATGGAACAGTACCAAATGATTGGAAAGTTAATCGGATATGTTCGAACAGAGGCAAATATCAGCCAAGATAAGCTTTGCCGCGGTCTTTGTTCACGTACTTTTCTTGCACGGGTGGAAAATGGGAAAAGGGAATGCGAACAAATATTGTCAGAGGCGCTTCTTCAAAGAGCGGGAGTTGCCTCGGACAGGTTCGTATTCACTGCAAATCCTGAAGAACAAATATGGATTATGTGTCGAGAAAAGATGTATCGGGCAGTAGATGTAGGAGATAATGAAAAAGCGAATATTGCCTTTGAAGAATATCAGAAGATATCAGAGCGGAATGGAAAAGAAAGAATTATTAGCAATGTTATTAGAAGCATGGGAGATTTCACAACCCGGAATTTCTTTGGAGGAAATCAATAGTGGTAATTTGACCATGACGGAGTTTAGTATTGTAAACCCAATAAGTATGATAAACAGTTTTTATTGCATGCGAAAGCACTGACTTTGGGAAATCAGGGAAAGTTGTCATTGGAAAAAAAGAGAGAAATGTACAGTGAAGCGTTGTATCTGACTCTGCCCCATAAGAAGACGACAAAGGAATTGAGGAAGTGGTATTTTACCATGGCAGAAGTCTCTAGTGCCAATTCTCTGGCGCAAGCGGAAGATAGGCTTGGAAACGGAGAAAAATATATTGAATTGCTGTATATTGTAAATATTTTGAAGTTAGGGGAATTTCAGTATTCCATCCTCATGGCTTTCATGGCTTTTGGAGGGCTTATAGGG
The DNA here is from genome assembly GCA_022769665.1 of Lachnospiraceae bacterium. Taxonomy (GTDB): domain Bacteria; phylum Bacillota; class Clostridia; order Lachnospirales; family Lachnospiraceae; genus Acetatifactor. The sequence goes on from JALEIR010000026.1 coordinate 27,346, forward strand.
AGTTCAGTTGCAATGATACCTCAAATTGCCGGGAATATAAAACAGATTTCCAGTGTTTCAACCTTTTTAATGGGTATGCTTTTGCTTACAGTCAATTTATTCCGAAGTTTGGTTTTATGTGCGGAATATGTATTGTGAGTGGAACTTTGTCCTCACTTATTATGGTATATTATTCGACAGAACTATTTGTAAAATGTGAAGAAAGTGAGATAAGATCTGTTTCTGGACATTTTGGTATATTGCATGGATATGACAGAAATGGTTTCAAAGCCAATAGCCGGAGGACTTGATAGAATGGTTGGTCCAATTATTTCGTTGGTATTAATGGGAGTATGTTTTATTGTATGTACCCCTATTAATTATAAACTCAAAAAAATGTCCGATGTAAATACGGACAATGTAATGAAAGGGGGTGAAGTAAAATGAAGTATGTAATTATTACGAAAAAGGAAACTGTTCGTAGCCTGAAAGAAAGAACATTTTGTTTTTCTTGCGGGTGTTTCCAGTACTTTTCTGGTATTATTTAGTTATCATCAAGGTAATTTATTGATAAGGTGATTCATATTCCTGGTGGCCTTTGGAAAGTTGAATTTTATGCTGGATGAGAGCAGATAGCCGATAAAATTCTCTCAATGCCATATGGGATAGTCTTATATGTAACCCCGACTCCAAAAGAAAAGGAGAGTAGGGGTGTTTTATGTAAAGAGACGAGGAATGCAATCACTTACTTTTTGATGCCTTTACTAATTACATGATTTGTGATAAAATCAAAAAAGTTTATACTTTGAAAGACGGAGTATTTGGAAATGACAGTTGGTTTGTGTTTGATTACCTGGAATGAACTGGAAGGATGTGAGCATGATGTGCCTTTGATTGACAGAAGTCAGTTTGACCAGGTCTATTGTATAGACGGCGGAAGTACTGACGGAACCGTTGAGTATTTGCAGGAACAGGGCATCGAGGTGTATCGCCAGACCGCCAAAGGTCTGAATCAGGCGTGCAAGGATGGGGCAAACTTCTGCAAGTGTGATGCGTTTGTGTTCTTTCATCCGAAGGGTTCGATTCCCGTGGAGGATACTTACAAGTTCAGAGAGTTATACGAGCAGGGTTATGAATTTATAGTAGGCAGCCGTATGATGAAGGAGAGCCACAACGAAGAGGATGACAAGCTGTTGAAACCCCGCAAATGGTTTGTACTGGGGCTGGGACTGGCGGCGAAGATTCTGTTCAAAAAGGAAGGTAACACCATTTGGGATTCCTTACACGGATTCCGTGGCATGACGGTTGAAGCGTTCAAAAAATGCGATATTTCCGATATGAGTCCTTCAGTGGATATTGAGATGGTATGCCGCAGTTATAAGTTAAAACTCAAACGAATAGAGTTCCCTACCACAGAGAGACCCAGAATTGCAGGAGAGACCCATTTTAAGGCTTATTCCACAGGCAAGAAATTGTTGAAATATCTGTTTTGGGAGATAGGAAGAAAAGGATAAATTATGATACAGTCTTTGAAACAGAACAAAATCGGGATTCTTCTGATGATAGGGTCCAGTATCTGTGTGTGCATCGGACAACTGTTATGGAAGCTTTCTACCACAGGTTCCCTGTGGCTTTTGCTTTTGGGCTTCGGACTCTACGGAATCGGGGCATTACTGATGATTGTAGCCTACAAGTTTGGTAAGGTATCCATTTTGCAGCCTCTGCTTAGCCTGAACTATGTGCTGAGTATTGTACTTGGGGCAACCGTTTTAAAAGAGACGATTACGACGGTCAAAGTCATCGGTGTCCTGGTAATCATTGCCGGCGTCCTCCTGATTGCAGGAGGAGATAAGGAGGAACTGGATGCTTCCGTATAGTATAATTCTGGCGATGACTGTGATGGGTTCCGTGGCCAGCCTTTTCCTGAAGGAGGCTTCCGGTTCCTTAAAAGGTGATAATATTGTTCAAATCTTTCTGAACCTGTTAAAGAATTCCAGCCTTTATCTGGGTGGGTTTTTGTATGTGGCTGCAGCACTTTTAAACATATATGTGCTGGGTGTGATGGATTATTCGAGAGTATTGCCGCTTACAGCCTTTACCTATGTGTGGACCATGTTTTTGGCCCGCATCCGGCTGAAGGAACCTCTCAGTGCCCGAAAAATTATCGGGGTGTGTCTGGTGGTTCTGGGAGCGGTTCTGGTTTCCGGAACATGATGGGAGCTTAGATAATATGACAAAAAAAATTCGGTTTCATTGGAAATGTATCATCCCATTGATGCATTTCCTTCTCTCTTTTTTCTATGAAAGAAGTATTCTGCATTTTCAATTGGACAAGGACATTATAGCATCCGTGGCTATGAACGATACATTCAGCGACACCGCCGAGAGAGTCATGGGATATGTAATTGCCAAAGTTTTCGCCGCATTGATGATTTTTTTCCTCTGGCAATTGATTTTCTATGTAATTTCCCATTGGAAAGAGAAACAAAATATTCGTATATTTACTATAATGACGGTAGTGGGACTAATCTGTGTCCTTTGCATGTGGCCGGATCCTTTTTTGGCCAGCGAGGACAATCTGATGACCTATTCGTATGCTATTCGCCTTTGGCCCGAGTATTGGCACAGTGCTTATACAAGCTGTGTGTATACCGCTATGCTTATGGTAGTACCGCACCCTGTCTTTATCAGCGTCTTTCAGTGGATTTTCTCCGTTTTTGCCGTCGGCTACTTCTACAACCGTGTGGCAGACAGTCCCGTGCTTCGGGGAAAGGGGAAATACCTGACCTTTGCGGTGCTTTTGCTTCCTGAGACATATACGCTGTTTACCAATCCCTATCGGACAGAGCTGTATGCCCTGCTCTGCATGTTTGCGGTGGCACAGACTGCCATGGATATTCTGGACGGCAGGAAGCGCAGTCCTCTCCAAAAGTTTGGTATTATGGTTTTGTGTGCTTTTATCGGAGTTTGGAGAACAGAGGGAATTATACTTGGAATTCTTCTATACCTGATTCGACTGTTGTTTGTTGATAAGCACAGCCTGAAGAAATCTCTGTTGCTTTTTGCGGGCTTTCTACTTATCTGGGGCGTGATTCTGGTACCCCAGAAATTGGGAGATAAGAAGTATTACGGTAAGGATTATTCCTTTATCAATTCCTTTCCAACCCTGCAGAATATGTTGAATGCATCTAATGCAAATCTCTCTTATGAGGGCGTGGAGGAGGATTTGGAGGCAATCTCCAAAATCACACCCATTGAATTGATACAGATTGGCGGCATGGATGGCTATCGCAGATACAACTATGCCAACGGACGCGGGGATATCAATCAGAGCCTTGCGGATGAGGCTACAGGAAAAGCATATACCGGGGCATATTACCGGATGGTGCTTCACAATCTGCCTATTTATGCAAGGACCCAGATTACGATGTTGGCACATGCCATCAGACTGGTACCGGGTGTCTATGTGGAATATCCAAAAGAGTGGGTAGGAGAGAATCTTCCCGGGTGGAAGCTGGAGATTTGGGACATCGGAAGAGAGGATCTTCAGACAGTGCCGGGTTATGCTGCCTGGGTCGGGAATCCGGTTCATCAATGGGTGTCCCAAGCTGTCCGTGGTATTGTTGCGTCGGTGGATAATATGATGAGCAGGATTTGGTTCTATACAGCGCTGTTGATCCTGATTCCATTGGCTGAGATTTTCCTTTTCTTCAAGGAGTTTATTGCTTTCTGTAAAAAGAAAAAGAATGTATTTGGGCTGGCAGCCATTGCTTTTGTATTACTGGGACAGGCGGCAGCAATAGTACTGGTAATGCCGGCAGGTATGCTGGTATATCTGCATGCTTACTATTATTGTTCGATGATTTTATGCATTGTATATATTCTGAATCGGATGCAGACGAAAGGGAATTTGCAGGAGGATGTTTTGCGTTGAAAAGATATGATTATCTGATTTTGGGGGCAGGGCCCGCGGGTCTGACCTTTGCTAATTTATTACAGAAGAAAGCACCTGATAAGACTTATCTGGTCCTGGAAAAGGAGGATACTGCAGGTGGGCTGTGCCGTTCCCGGAATGTGGATGGTTCCGCCCTTGATATTGGCGGCGGTCATTTCCTGGATGTGAGACGTCCCAAAGTCAACAGCTTCCTGTTCGGCTTTATGCCGGAGGAAGAGTGGAATCTCTTTGACAGAGACTCTCGGATTGACATGGGAGACTACGAAATCGGTCATCCTTTCGAGGCAAATATCTGGCAGATGCCCCAGGAGGAACAGGTTAAGTATCTAAAGTCTATTGCAGTGGCGGGCTGTAACCTGAACACGCCGATGCCGGAGAAATTTATTGACTGGATTACATGGAAGCTGGGTGATAAGGTGGCTGAAGCCTATATGCTTCCTTATAACGGAAAGATGTTTGGCGGAGAGTTGGATTCCCTCGGCACTTACTGGCTGAATAAGTTGCCCAATGTTTCCTTTGAGGAGACATTGCTCAGCTGCCTCAACAGAAAGCCTTACGGAACCCAGCCCGGCCATGCCAGGTTTTATTATCCAAAGGCGTTCGGCTACGGAGAATTGTGGGAGCGCATGGGCAGGGCCCTGGGGGAGAATATTTTGTACAATAAGGCTGTGACTGAGATGAATGTGGCTGATAAGACGGTTACATGCAGTGACGGAAGCAGTTACGGGGCAGAGAGAATCATTACCACCATTCCATGGAGAAGCATAAAGTCCTTTTCGGGCTGCGACCGTGAGATTGTTTCATCCATCGCCGGACTGAAGTCTACCGGTACCGAAATTCGGTATGTTCCTGAAAATCTGGATACCAAGGCCCATTGGATTTATGTGCCTGATGAGAAAATATCCTATCACAGAATTTTGGTAAGACATAATTTTTGTACCAACAGCAGAGGCTATTGGACTGAAACGAACCTGAACCGGGTAACGGAGGAACCAAACGAATATACTTTTGCCAATGAATACACTTATCCTCTGAATACCATAGACAAACCGGTGATTATGGAGAAACTGTTGTCCTACATGAAGCAACAATCTGTTTTCGGTTTGGGCAGATGGGGAGAACATGAGCATTACAACTCCGACCTGACGGTTGAAAAAGCCATGAACCTGTTTGAACAGCTGGTTGGTTAGAAAGGACCTGTGATATGTGGGAATGTGAATATGCAAAGGAACCGGTTGACTATAAGCTTTTAGGGCTTCGGTTTCTTCGAAAAATATGGATTGTAGCAGTTTCTGCGGTGGTGGGCTGCATACTGGTAGCAGGGCTGTATTATGCAGTGAAGATGATTCAAAACGGTGGTCGGATTTATCAGGCGGACAGCTTGTTCTACCTGAACCTTGGACAGGACGACACCGGAAAGAATTATGACTATTATAATTACTATACCTGGAATGAAATCATAGACGGAGATTTTTTTGCGGATGGAATCTATGAAAACATGGGAGGCAGGCTGACAAAGGACGAAATCCGGGAGGCGGTGAGTGCCAGTGTTGAGTATGATCCCAGATACCTGATTGTCAGCTGTAGAACCCATTCCGCGGAACTTTCTCTGGAATTGGCTAGGGCTGTGGAACCACTGTTACCCGGCTTTGTGGATACCAGAAAGGAATTTGAATCCGTAGAACTTACCCGGGCAGCAGATGAGGTAAAGGACAGCACCGATATCAGACTGCTCAATGCCTGCGGTCTGGGCGTTTTCCTGGGAGTTTTCTTTTCAGTATTGGGAATTTTGATTGTACTTACCCTGGATACTTCTGTTTATTTGCCTGTGACTTTGGAGAGAAGATATCATCTTGTGACTCTCGGGGCTCCTTTTATGTCTGAGTTTTCTTCTAATCTGGAATATATGCTTGGAAAAGCGAAAAAAATTGCAGTTGTCTATACGGATGTCCCGGTTCCGGTGAAAGAAATGGACGGTCTATCTGTTGTGATTTGTGAGAACCCGGTTGAAAAACCGGAAGAACTTATGAAAATCCGGGAATGTGATGCGGTGGTACTTTGCGTGAAGGCTGCCGGCAAAAACGGGAAGAGAATAGAACGTTGCCTGGAGCAGCTTGCCAGACAGGATATTGCTGTTACCGCCACAGTGCTGGCGGAAGCAGATGAGAAGTTAATTAATGCTTATTACGGGAGCAAAAAATGATTCTGTATTTGTTTATTACGGCACTGACCGTTGCTATGGCTTTTTTTGTCAACAGTGCCTATGTGGGACAACAGAATAGCAGAAGCGGCAGAGAGCGCCAGAGATTTTTAAACCTTTTGTTGGTGATGGGAATCTTTGTGATTTTGTTTGCGCTTTCGGCATTGCGCATCGGCATTGGGAACGATTACTGGACCTATCGGGATACCTTTAAATATATATGGGGTGGTGACAGGAAAATTTCCTATGAGCCGGGTTTTCAGTATCTGGTTCTTTTTCTGCAGAAGATTTTCGGCTTTGACAACTATCGGGTTATCTTCGCTGTTATGGCTTTCCTGACCTGTGCCTTTTTCCTGAAAGGAATGTATGACACCTCAGATTGGTTTGTCATGACGTTCATTCTTTTTATGGCAAACGGTTTTTATTTCATGAGCTTTAGCAATGTCCGCTATTATCTTGCATTGGCTGTCAGTACTTTTGCCATGAAGTATGTGTTGCGGAAGGATTTCGTAAAGTTCGTGTTTTGGATACTGTTGGGGGCTCTTTTCCACAAGACTATCCTGTTGGTCATTCCGGTGTATCTGGCAGCTTATTATCTGAAGTGGAACAGGAAGACTGTTTGGCTGATTCCTGCGGTGTGTTGCGCGCTTCTTGCGGGTAAGCCGTTGATTCGAAAGCTGTTATTTGTTTTTTATCCCTATTATCAGGGAAATTTGATTCTGGATGTGGAGTCTGTTTCCTACATTAATATTGCAAAGTGCCTGGCCATTCTTATTTTTGCGTTGCTTTTCTATAAGAAAGGTGTAAAAGGAAATCCGAAGGCGGAGATGTGTTTCAACCTGAATTTGTTCGCAACAATTATCTACAGTTTTGGATATTACATTTTGCAGACCTCGCGTATCTGCTATTATATGGTGCTGGGACAGATTTTTTTAGTGCCGCTGGTATTGCGGAGTATCGAGAATAAGTTACTCCGAAGACTGTGTGTGGGAGCAATTCTTGTGGCATATTTACTGTATTTTCTGGTGTTTTTGGAACGTGGCAGGCAGGATGGAATCCTGATTCTGCCCTACATGACCTGGCTGTTCACTTAGTGGATGTAAAAGTATGTAACTGCTTACAGAAATAATCCCCTATATTTGGCATTATTGCAGTGTATGCTGCTTGTTTTTTTCATATAAAATATGCTATTTTTTACAAAAACAGTAAGTCCGTCAAATATTTATCAATTTCGGCTTGATATTCTATGACTGAATTGATAAAATAGATGAGTACGGAATGAATAGTTCGACTAATAGCACAAAGCAGCCGAACTATTTTCGGCTGTTTAAAAATCTAAATTGAAAGGAAGAAACACGAGAATGAAAAAATGGGTGTACTTATTCAGTGAAGGTGACATGAGCATGCGTAACCTTCTGGGTGGTAAGGGTGCTAACCTGGCTGAGATGACAAGCATTGGTCTGCCTGTTCCTCAGGGCTTCACCATTACAACCGAGGCTTGTACTCAGTACTATGAGGATGGCCGCAAGATTAATGACGAAATCATGGGTCAGACCATGGAGTATGTAGCTGAGATGGAGAGAATCAACGGCAAGAAGTTTGGAGATTTGAAGAATCCTCTGCTTGTTTCCGTTCGTTCCGGTGCCCGTGCATCCATGCCCGGTATGATGGATACCATCTTGAACCTGGGTCTGAATGACGAGGTTGTTGCCGCTATGATTGCAGGCAACCCCGATCCTGCATTTGAGCGTTTTGTATATGATTCCTACAGACGTTTCATCCAGATGTTCTCCGATGTCGTTATGGAGGTTGGTAAGAAGTATTTCGAGCAGCTGATCGACAAGATGAAGGAAGAGAAGGGTGTTAAGTATGACGTTGATCTGACTGCTGCGGATCTTAAGACTTTGGCTGAGCAGTTCAAGGCTGAGTACAAGAAGCAGCTGGGCAAGGATTTCCCTTCCGACCCTGTAGAGCAGTTGAAGCTGGCTATCGAGGCTGTGTTCCGTTCCTGGGACAATCCTCGTGCAAATGTATATCGTCGTGACAACGATATCCCTTATTCCTGGGGTACCGCTGTAAACGTAATGCCCATGGTATTCGGTAACCTGAATAATGAGTCCGGTACCGGTGTTGCATTTACCCGTGATCCTGCAACCGGCGAGAAGAAGCTGATGGGTGAGTTCCTGAAGAACGCACAGGGCGAGGACGTTGTAGCAGGTGTTCGTACACCTATGCCTATCGCTCAGATGGAGCAGGAGTTCCCTGAGGCATACGCTGAGTTCATCAAGGTTTGCGAAACTCTTGAGAATCATTACCATGATATGCAGGATATGGAGTTTACTGTTGAAAACAGAAAGCTGTACATGCTGCAGTGCCGTAACGGTAAGAGAACTGCACAGGCAGCTTTGAAGATTGCATGTGACCTGGTTGACGAGGGACATAAGACCGAGGCAGAAGCTGTTGCAATGATCGATCCTCGTAATCTGGACACTCTGCTTCATCCTCAGTTCGATGCTGCTGCATTGAAGGCTGCTACCCCTCTTGGAAAAGGCCTTGGCGCTTCTCCCGGAGCTGCATGCGGTAAGGTTGTGTTTACTGCTGAAGATGCTGAGAAGTGGGCTGCAAAGGGTGAGAAGGTTGTTCTGGTTCGTCTGGAGACTTCTCCCGAAGATATCACCGGCATGAAGGTTTCTCAGGGTATCCTGACTGTTCGTGGCGGTATGACCTCCCACGCAGCAGTTGTTGCACGTGGTATGGGTACCTGCTGTGTATCCGGCTGTGGCGACATTGCTATGGACGAGGTAAATAAGAAGTTTACTCTTGCAGGACAGGAGTTCCACGAGGGAGATTACATTTCTATCGACGGTACTACCGGTAATATCTATGCAGGACAGATTAAGACTGTTGACGCTACCATCGCCGGCGAATTTGGCCGTGTAATGGCATGGGCTGACAAGTATAGAAAGCTGAAGGTTCGTACCAACGCTGATACACCCGCAGATGCAAAGAAGGCTCGCGAGCTGGGCGCTGAAGGTATCGGTCTTTGCCGTACCGAGCATATGTTCTTTGAAGAGGACAGAATTGCAGCATTCCGTGAGATGATTTGTTCCGATACCGTAGAAGAGAGAGAAGCAGCTCTGGAAAAGATTCTTCCTTATCAGCAGGGCGACTTCAAGGCTCTGTATGAGGCTCTGGAAGGAAATCCTGTTACCATCCGTTTCCTGGATCCCCCTCTTCACGAGTTTGTTCCTACTGAGGAAGCAGACATTGAGAAGCTGGCTAAGGCTCAGGGCAAGTCTGTTGAGACCATCAAGAACATCATCGCTTCCCTGCATGAGTTCAATCCCATGATGGGTCACAGAGGATGCCGTCTGGCTGTTACTTATCCTGAAATCGCTAAGATGCAGACCAAGGCTGTTATCCGTGCTGCAATCGAAGTGAAGAAGGCTCATCCTGATTGGAATGTTAAGCCTGAAATCATGATTCCTTTGGTTTGCGAAGTGAAGGAGCTTAAGTTCGTTAAGAATGTAGTTGTTGAGACCGCTGACGCTGAAATCGCAGCAGCAGGTGTTAAACTCGAGTACGAAGTAGGTACCATGATTGAGATTCCCCGTGCAGCTCTGACCGCTGACGAAATTGCAAAGGAAGCTGACTTCTTCTGCTTCGGTACCAACGACCTGACCCAGATGACCTTCGGCTTCTCCCGTGATGATGCCGGCAAGTTCCTGAATGCTTACTATGACACCAAGATTTTCGAGAACGATCCTTTTGCAAAGCTGGATCAGACCGGTGTCGGCAAGCTGATGGAAATGTCCATCAAGTTGGGCAAGCCTGTTAATCCTAAGCTGCATGTAGGTATCTGTGGTGAGCACGGCGGAGATCCTTCTTCCGTAGAGTTCTGCCACAAGATTGGTCTGGATTACGTTTCCTGTTCTCCTTTCCGTGTGCCTATCGCAAGACTGGCAGCAGCGCAGGCAGCTATCGCCGAGTCACGTCAGTAAAAGATGCAAGCTGTTTTTTGGGAACTTTTGAAATCTCCAAAGATTTCATGAGGAAGAGCGGAAAGCTATATTATGGCGACCACCGTGCATTCCGGTTCCCGGAAAAGCTTGAATTTAAGCTATTTCTAGTATAGGGAGTCTGTTAAAGACTCCCTATATTTTTTTATCTAAAAATATAAGGTGCTATAAACGGATTAGTATATCTGAATCTGTTGTTTGCATTTTTTTGAAGCGTTCGAGGTATTTTAACAAGAAAATTCCCCGAGCGCTTTTTTGCGTTTGGGGCAAAAGCGGCAACATGTTGCCGGTTGAAGGAGGTTTGAAAATGTCAGTATTTACGGCAAAAAAGCTTAAAGAGGCAAGAAGTGCAGCTGGTTTTTCACAGGAAGAGGCTGCGAAAAAGATGAAGATAAGTGAAAGAAAGCTTAGGTCAATCGAGGCGAATGAGCATCCAATATCAGTTGATGATGTCTTGGACTTTGCAAAACTGTACAAGGTAGATGTGAGAGAATTAATCTTGGAATCATATGTTGAGGAAAAAGAGGAACTAATCTTGTGTAATCGATATGGTTCGTTCCCAAAGCTCTTTGATCAGCTGTCTGATAGAGACAAGGAAGATGTGGTGTGGGTAATCAAACAAAGAATTAAAGGTTCTATATAATATATGCTAATAACATATATGAAAATATAGTATAATAAGCATATGCAAATAGCATATGCTTATTTATTATATACGATGAAGATGGCGGAGTGTATGCTTATATCAAGTAAGTGAAATGGAGGTATCCCTCAATGTATAGAACAGAGGAAAGCGGCAAAATAGGTGAATATATTGGAAAACTGATTGCTAGGAAGTATGGCGCAGATCGTCAGTTTGCAATTGAGTATATAAAGTTAAGAGATGGGATAGATGAAGAGCCTGCCTCAGACGAAATTCAACGTGTAGCAAACAAAATATGCCAGATGAAAAAAATCGGAAAAGGAATACAGATTAGTGACTTGCCAATCCTTTCAGAGTTATTAGAGGTATCTGTTGACAGTATTCTCAGCGCCGGAAAGGTAGCAAAGCCTGCACCTACAAGAACGACAAATTATTCTGTTGCCTTTTCTAAAGACAAAAAGGTTTGGCAGGAATATATCGACAGACCGGATAGGCTTATACTTAATGAAGACGAATATGGAAAAAATGTAATCGACTATGCTATAGAGTTTGGCAATTATGGTCTCATAAAATATTTGATAGATAACGATTATATTTATTTGATTGATGAGGATCAGCAAAAATATTGGGGAACATTTGGA
>JALEIR010000029.1 GCA_022769665.1 Lachnospiraceae bacterium
AAAGATGGGGAAGCGATGGATTACTCCTATACGCTGGGAAATCCCGAAGAGGTGGTTAAGCAGATGCAGATGGAAGATTTTGCTTATGATTACTGCCTCAATTTCGACTTGCTGGATACCCTGTTGGAACGAGAAAATGTATATCATGATAAAAAAGAAGCGTTCATAAAAATGCTATGGAATTACGAATCGGTTGACTTTATTTCGGAATATATATGTCGGAGACCGTATGGAAAACAACTGGCAAAGGAGATGAACCATCGCCGGCCAGCTGTCTGCAGTCTGCTCCTTGAGGCGGATATCTCCGAGGAAGTAAGAAGGAATTATGTAAAAATTACGCTGTGTGAAAGTCCGGAAGAAGATATTCAAAAGTGCAACCGGGATAATGAACTGACAAAATATATCAATTTTACCCCGGAGCTGATTGATGAAATCCCGGAGGATAACGAGCATGCTCTTGACATGCTGCAAATGCTGAATGTCAGGTTTGAAAAGCTGGATGCGGATGCCCTGAAAAAGAAATTGGGTAGAGATGTATATTACAAGAACATGTACCGGCTGAACAGAGAAAACATATGTACCGTTTTGAAAGCCGAATATGGCATATCAAATCCGGAAGCACAGTGGGAGCAAAGCCTGACTCTGATACGAAGCAGGGAAACGCCGCTTAAAGCTTATGCAGAATCCCATCTGACGACTTTCCTTCAGGTGGCAATGGAGGATTGGGAGCATGTTGCCGATAGGGAAGATACGGTTGCCTATGTACTGAATCACAGGGAAGTCAGCGAGGAACTGAAACAACATTATGTATCGCTATTGGATACAGAGTTGACGAACCTGAAAGCGATTGACAATAAGCAGCTTTGGCCTTTGCTTCTTCCCAAGAATATTCTGCACAACACAGCGAATTTGTACACCTACTATTTTGAATCCGGAAATGGACTGGACAAGATTCTTGCATCCTATATCAACGGATTTCAAAAAGAAGTGTCTCTTAACAGAATAGAGATTCAAAAAAAATATGAAAACGGAGGTGCTCAGAAACTTCTGAAAGATATTCTCGTAAACACTGAGGTGACGGATGATAAGTATGAACAAATGTTGTCTTCTTTGGGGTATTACTATAGCGATTTTTCGGAAACGGGACTATCGAAAGCCAGAATGCGTATTTTAATCAAGCGGAAAATCATTCGCATGACCATAAAAAATCTGCATTTTTTGAGAGAAAATTATCCGGAGCTGGTTACGGAGCTTATTTTGAGCGGGCAGTCAGCTTACGAGAATTTGATGCGGGAACAGCCTGAAGAGTTTGAACTTCAGGAAGCTTTGGAGGCAGCAGCAAAGGATGCCGATGCAGCGGAAAAAATGCTGCGTCATCCGGAGGTGAATACCGAAGTGAAGAAACTGGTTTTGGCAGACAGAATCGCGGCAATGGAGAAAACTGAAATTGGAAAATATTTGAATGAACCGGGACTTCAGGAATTCCTTCCGCTGCTGGAGGGAAAGCATCCCACTTTCCCCATCTCTGAAGAAAACAAGACGCTGCTTCAGGCTTTGCAAACAAAAGGATATGTGTCCAGCTATGAAGTGGACAAGGCAGACAGCAAACGCTATCGGGCGTACGGGAAAAAGCCCAAGAAAGTAAACCTCGTACCGACAAAGCAGCCGAAAGTCTGACATACAAAGTGAGATAGACGCGAAAACCAACTTAACCTTGAATAAATACCTAATCAAGTATATACTTCTTGTGTAGTATCAAACGTCGAAGAAAGGTCTGCAGACACAAGTGAAAGTTTAAAGTGGCTTGCTTATCGGCCGGAAAATTACGCATACAGGACAGATGGAATTTGCAGCCTGTTGGAAAGACATAAGGACGAAGAATAAGCCGAGAATTTTTTGCTGAGGAGAGTTGGATGCGTATTGGAGTAGATTTGCTTTGGGTACGTCCCGGCATTTGCGGAGGAACAGAATCTGTTATCAGAAACCTGCTTGACGGATTCGGAGAATTCGATAAAGAAAATGAATACGTGCTCTTTGTGGCAAAGGATAATGCGGAAACCTTTGCCCAATATGAAAAAGAGCCTCAAATGACGCTTGTTCGATGCAATGTGAAATGCAGTTTCCAGCCGGTCAGGATTTTATGGGAAAATCTGTTCCTGGACGGGAAAGCGGGGAAAGAAAATATAGACGTTATGTTTATACCGGTGTACAGCATGCCGAGAACACACGGAAGCGGTATCCCCTATGTCTGTACCATACATGACCTGCAGGCGATTCATTATCCCCGGTATTTCTCTGCATTAAAAAGGCTCTTTTTGAAGCAGGCCTGGGATTATGCATGCAGAAAAGCAGAAAGAATTGTGACGATTTCCGACTACTGCAAGAATGATTTGATAAAACATTATCCTGAAGCAGAAAATAAAGTTACTACCATATACGATGCGGTTGCTTCCAATCAGTCGGACATGCCCTTTTCTGAGATTGCGTCCAAATATGGCCTGGAGCAGGGAAAATATTATTATTGTGTCAGTTCCATGCTGCCTCATAAAAATTTGGAAACGGTATTGCGTGTGATGGAGCTTCGCAAGCATCGGGGAGAGAATATTCCGCTGGTATTAAGCGGTGTGGGAGGCCGGAATGCAGACTTTGAAGAAAAGGTAGACGCGTTGAAAATCGATGATATGGTAATCAATACAGGATTTGTTTCGGATGCGGAAAGAGACTGTCTTTATGAAAACTGCAGATTGTTTCTGTTCCCCAGTGTTTTTGAAGGCTTCGGAATGCCGCCCATAGAGGCAATGAGAAGAGGAAAACAGGTGGTCATGACCCGCGAAAGCTGTCTGGAGGAAGTGACAGAGGGAAAAGCGGTTTATGTAGATTCTCCCTATGATATTGAAGAATGGTCTCGAAAGATAGATGCAGCATTACAGAAAACCCCGGATATCCAACCGTTTGAACGGTACCAACTGGAGAATGTTGTGAGGGAATATGTAAAAGCTTTTTGCAAAATGGTTGGCTTTAATAGGAAATCAGACTCTTATGAAGCGGGAAAACCAACTTAACCTTGCATAAATACCTAATCAAGTATATACTTACTCTTGTAGTATCTAACGTCGAAGAAAGGTTTGCAGACGCAAGTGAAAGAGCATGTCGGTTTACGCAGAGATATATGATGTCGTAGCGGAGAACCTACGCTTGGCAGGAAAGACATTTGAATATGAGAAAAATACATTCCTGTGCGATGTGGAATCACATCCACAGGATATTAGTGTGTCCAAATATCTGCACCTTTCCAATCCGGAATTTATGCAGGCTATCTATGTGGCGGCACTGAAACGGTTGCCTGATGAACGGACAGTTGCATTTTGGTCAAAGAAATATGATCTGCCTGCGGAAGAATTTCAAAAAGAGGTACTTCAATGTATCGCACGTTCCAGCGTAGTAGCTATTAACCATATCCATCTTACGGACAATCCCTATTTTGAACAGAATAGAGGATTCAGATATAAGCTGCTTGGTGTACTGTATGGCTTAACAGATAAATCATCCTTACGGGAGTTCGGCAAAAAAATGCCGGAACCGATACAAAAGCTGATTAGAAAAATTTTCCTGTGAAAGGTATGTCTATGAAAGTATATATTGATGTCAGCGTGCTGACTTTGGCTACCTTTGTGACAGGGATTCAGCGTGTAACAAGGGAGATAGCTGTCAGGCTGATAGAGAAAGAAGGAGATAATATCGTTCTTCTGCATTATAATGCAAAAGATAACGTATATCATAGAATTGATAACCAACTGTTCTGTGCATATTATGTGAACGGTAAAGGTGTCAAAAACAAAATGATTACCAAACAAAAGGTTGAAATTGCGGAGATTGGGGAAGACTGCACCTTTTTTGACCTGGATGCCGCGTGGATGTGCCGCGTAAAAAGAAGTTGGCTTCTGCCGATTCTAAAGAAGCAGGGAGCAAAAATTGTGGCTCATATCTACGACATTATTTCCGTTACACACCCGCAGTACTGCCTCCAGAGGGGCGTGTACAACTTCATGGATTTCATCGGGGCGCATTTGCAGTATGCGGATGAAATCATTGTTAATGCCCAGGCGACCGTGGACGAGCTTCAGAAGTTATCGGAAAGGGTGAATGTACCATTGCCGCCATGCCATGTAGTGCCTTTGGGTGCTGACTTTGGAAAGCAGGGAATCATTGACGATGGACAGGTGCCCGAAAATCTGGTTCAAATCGTAAAGAGCGCTCCCTATATCCTGATGGTTGGAACCATTGAACCCAGAAAAAATCATAAGCTTTTATTGGAAGCATATGACAAGGGCTTAAAGGAGCTGGGATATCATATCATCATGGCCGGATATATGGGCTGGGATATGGAGGAATTTGCGGACAAGCTGCAGCATCATCCGGACTACAATACCGGAATCTTTCATCTGGAAGGGCTGGACGATAAAGCAATCAGCTACCTCTACCAACATGCTAGATTTCTGGCTTTTTGCAGCTATACGGAAGGCTTTGGACTTCCTCTTATCGAGGCGATTATGCGGGGAACACCTGTCATCGCAGCAGACATTCCTGTTTCAAGAGAAGTTGCAGGAGATTACTGCATCTGGTTTGAACAGGACAATGCAGAGGAACTGTGCGAAATGGTGAACCATTATGACAACAGTGCAAGTGAGTATTTTAAACTTAAAGACACTTTAAAAGGGTATCAGGCATTTTCGTGGAGTGAATGCTATGAAAATGTCAAAAATATAGTATTAGGTTAACATGAATAGAAAAATTGGGATTATAATACCGAGCTATAATCAGGGAAAGTATATAGAAGCTGCCATATGCAGTGCATTGGCTAATAAAAAGCACGTCGATATGGCTGTTGCCGTGATAGACGGCGGTTCCCGGGATGAGACAAAGTCAATTATTTTAAAGTATAAAGATTCGCTTGATTTTTGGTGCTCTGAGCCTGATGGCGGACAGGCAAATGCAATTAATAAGGGCATACAGGCGTTAGCTGACTGCGATTATTATATGTGGTTGAATTCTGATGATGTTTTTGAGGATGAGTATTCTGTCGCAAAGATTGTAGCTTATGCCGATGAAAATAATTTGGAAGTTTGCTATGGACTGTCTCATTTCATTGATGAACAGGGAAACATTACGGGAGAGTATCCTGTTGAAGAATTCGGTTATGACAAATTGGGGCAACGCTGCTTTCTGAGTCAGCCCAGCGTTATGTTCAGCAGAGAGGCGTACCGGGCAATTGGTCCGATTAATGAAGAACTGAAAATGTGTCTGGACTATGAATATTGGATCAGACTGGCACAGAAATACGAATTTGGTTTCATACGGGAATACATTGGGTCTACACGAATGTACGGAGAAACAAAAACTTCCAGGATGCAGCAACAGCATCTGAAGGAAGCAATTCGGACATTAATGAAATATTACGGAGATGTGCCGATGCATTGGATTGTGACAAAGATTTTGGCAGATCATCCACATAGCATATGGTATAAGCTGCCGCGTAGATTATTGATTGTGTTGTTTCGACCACTGAAAAGAAAAACCATACAGAAAAGCTTGAAAGGTGATTGCTGATGATAAAAACTTTATATAAAAACAGCTATTTGCTGAAACAACTGGTAAAAAAGGATATACAGCAGAGATATCAGGGGTCTGTCCTGGGAATGCTCTGGTCATTTATCGTGCCGATTCTGATGCTGATTATCTATACATTTGTGTTCAGCGAGGTGTTCCAGGCAAAATGGGATATTGATACAAGTGATAAGTACCAATTTGCACTGGTGCTTTTTTGCGGTTTGAGTGCATTTAATATGGTGGCAGAAGTAATGAATCGCTCAACTGCGCTGATAGCATCCAATACAAACTATGTCAAAAAGGTTATTTTCCCGTTGGAAATGCTTCCGGTAGTAATAACATGTTCTGCTTTATTTAACTGTGTAATCAGTTTTATCATTCTGGTTGTGGCAAAATTGATTTTATATCACAATGTATCTCGCACACTGTATCTGATTGTTCTTGCTATGATACCGTTAATTGTTATGTCGGTGGGTCTTGGTTTGTTTATTTCTGCGCTTTCGGTATATCTGAAGGATGTTGGAAATGTGATTTCTGTTTTAGTAACGGTTCTGATGTATATGAGTCCGGTATTCTTTCCTTTATCGGCTGTCCCGGAGAGTTTCAGAGGAATTTGCGAAGCAAATCCGATGACTTATATCATAGAAAATTTCAGAAATGTAGTTCTTTATGGAGAATGTCTTAACTGGAAGTTTTACGGAATATCCTGTGCGGTGGCAATAGGCATCTACCTGCTTGGCAAGGTGGTATTTATGAGAGCAAAGGAGGGATTTGCAGATGTCTTATAATTCAGATGAGGTTGCTATTCGTGTAAGCCATGTTACCAAAGCGTATAAAATATTTAATACGCCGGGACAAAGGTTTTTATATCACATGTTCCATACTAAAACGGGCAGAGATTTTGTGGCATTGAATGACGTCAGTTTCGAGGTGAAAAAAGGGGAATCCTTTGGCATTATCGGCAGAAATGGCAGCGG
>JALEIR010000084.1 GCA_022769665.1 Lachnospiraceae bacterium
ACCCAGGGCAGACCATACTGATTCAATGCCTCCATGAAGGGATCGGGATCGAACTCCTCCACATTAAACACGCCGGGCTTTTTCCATGTACCGTTCATCACCAGCATGGCTCCGATCATGGCAGGAACGCCGGTGGTGTAGGAGATGGCCTGAGAGCCTAACTCCTTGTAGCACTCCTGATGGTCGCACACATTGTAAATATAGACGGACTTTTCCTTTCCGTCCTTCACTCCGGTAAAGATACATCCGATGTTGGTCTTTCCCACGGTACGGGGGCCCAGGGACGCAGGGTCGGGAAGCAATGCTTTCAGGAACTGGATAGGCACGATTTCCCTGCCCTCAAACATAACCGGGTCGGTGCGCAGCATGCCTACATTCTCCAGGCACTTCATATGGGTCAGATAACTCTGTCCGAAGGTCATAAAGAAACGAATCCTCTTGATACCGGGAATATTCTGCGCCAATGACTCAATCTCTTCATGGTGAAGCAGATACATATCCTTCTTTCCAACCTGGGCAAAGTCATACTCTCTCTTGATTTCCATAGGCTTTGTCTCCACCCAGTGACCGTTTTCCCAATAGGAGCCGTTGGCGGAAACCTCACGGAGGTTAATCTCAGGGTTAAAATTGGTTGCAAAGGGATAGCCGTGATCACCGCCGTTGCAGTCCATGATATCAATGTAATGAATCTCGTCAAAATAATGCTTCAGAGCATAAGCGGAGAAGACGCTTGTAACACCGGGGTCAAATCCGCTGCCAAGCAATGCGGTAATCCCTGCCTTTTCAAAGCGCTCCTTATAAGCCCACTGCCAGGAATAATCAAAATAAGCAGTGAAGCCTTTTTCCTTACAACGCTTCTCATAGATAGCGCGCCATTCGGGGTCCTCCGTGTCCTCCGCCTCATAGTTTGCAGTGTCAATATAATCCACACCGCAGGCCAGGCAGGCATCCATAATGGTTAAATCCTGATAAGGCAGAGCCAGATTCAGCACCGCCTTGGGCTGTTCCTTTTTTATCAATGCAATCAGGTCGTTGACATCATCGGCGTTTACCTTTGCCGTTGTAATCTTTGCAGCTGTGGTTCCCTCCAACTTCTCCTTCAATGCATCACACTTTGATACGGTACGGCTGGCAATACAAATTTCGGAAAATACATCCGCTTTCTTTGCACATTTCTGAATTGCTACGGAAGCTACACCACCGCAGCCGATAATTAAAACTTTTGACATCTTTTTTCCTCCGTTCTGTCGCTAAACATCTTTATGCAACAACTATCACACTGTCTATTTATTCTTCCACAAACCCGTTCTTCTGCAAAATACAGTCAACCATCTTCTGCAATGCCTTTATCGCTGTCAACCGTGTACCTCCACCTTCCGCAGCAGCTTCTCCACATAAGCCGGCAGGCAGAAGGCTCCCTCATGGAGCTTTGGTGTATAATACAGGGTATCCAGTTCCCTTTCCAGCCACCTCTCCGCATCCAAATCATGTACCGGATGATATTTCTTGGATGCAAAGCCGAACAGCCAATGACCCGAAGGGTAGGTAGGAATATGAGCCTGATAGACACGGCTGATGGGAAAGCTCTCCACAATCCGCTTATGGGCACGCATGCAAGCTGTGGCATCCGCCTCATAGAAAGGACTTTCATGCTGATTTACCATGATGCCGTCTTCCTTCAGCGCTTTATAGCAATTGCCGTAAAATTCTTTGGTAAACAATCCTTCCCCGGGACCGAATGGGTCTGTGGAATCCACGATAATCAAATCATATTCGTTTTCCTTAAAACGGACAAATTTCAGTCCGTCCTCATAGCAAATATGAACCCTGTCATCATCCAGTTTACAGGAAGTTCTTGGGAGAAATTCCCTGCAAACCTGAACCACCTGCTCGTCAATCTCCACCAGATCAATATGTTCAATCTCGGGATATTTTGTCAGTTCTCTGATAACACCGCCGTCTCCCGCGCCGATAACCAGCACTTTCTTTACGCCGGGATGCACCGCCATGGGTACATGGACAATCATCTCATGATAGATGAACTCATCCTTCTCCGTCAGCATCACATATCCGTCCAGCACCAGAAACCTTCCGAATTCCGGAGACTGAAACACATCTATTCTCTGGAATTCGCTCTGTCCGCTGTAGAGCTGCTTATCCACCTTGACGGACAGCTTTACATTGGGAGTGTGAAGCTCTGAAAACCACAGTTCCATATTGTTCTCCTTCCTAAGCCAGCCACTGTTCCTTCAATACATTCAGCCTGTCAATTCCCGGATCCTCCGGTCCTGTCATGGAGCAGCCTTTTTCTTTTGCGTAAACGATATACTCCAGAATATCCGCTGTTATCTCCTCTCCGGGAGCCAGAATCGGGATTCCGGGGGGATAGCACATGACAAATTCACTGCAGACACGTCCTTTTGTCTCCATAAGCGGTAAAGATTCCTTCTCCGCATAAAATGCGTTCTGAGGAGAAACCGCAACCTTGGGCTCGATATATTCCTGGGTATACATACCTGTGTTATCTCTGTTGTATTTGCGCCTGATTTCCACCAAAGCACTGATTAAGCGCTCCATATCCCGCTCTCTGTCACCGATGGAAATATAAGCCAGTACATTGGCGATATCGCCAAGTTCCATCTGAATGTCATACTCATCCCGCAGAATGTCATAAACTTCAATTCCCGCGAGACCGATGCCCAAGGTATTTACCGTCAGCTTTGTCTTATCAAAATCATAGATACTGTCACCGTTTATCAACTCCGATGTGTAAGCGTAATAACCGCCGATGCGATTGATTTCCTTTCTGGCGTATTCTGCCAGAGATATTACCTTGCGAAATTCCTCTTTCCCCCTGAGCGCCAGATTGCGACGGGAAATATCAAGACTTGCCAACAGCAAATAAGACGCGCTGGTAGTCTGGGTCAGGTTGATAATCTGTCTCACATAGCCGGGATTCATGTCCGGACCTGTCAACAGAAAGGAACTCTGAGTCAGGCTTCCGCCGGATTTATGCATGCTGACGGATGCCATATCCGCTCCCGCTGCCATAGCCGATACCGGCATGTTTTCCCCAAAATAAAAGTGTGTACCGTGGGCTTCGTCCACCAGTACCTTCATACCGTTTGCATGGGCAAGCTTCACAATGCTTCTCAAGTCGGAACAAATACCGTAATAGGTAGGGTTATTTACCAAAACCGCCACTGCATCCGGGTTCTCACGAATGGTTTTCTCAACCTGGGACACCTTCATTCCCAGAGCAATTCCCAAATCCCTGTCCATATCCGGATTCACATAAATCGGAATAGCACCGTTGAGCACCAGCGCATTAATCACGCTTCTATGTACATTCCGGGGCAAAATAATTTTATCCCCTTTTTTACAGACGCTTAAAACCATGCTCTGAACAGAAGACGTGGTTCCACCCACCATAAGAAAAGCATAGGCTGCACCAAAGGCTTCCGCCGCCATTTCCTCCGCCTCACGGATTACGGACACGGGATGACACAGATTGTCCAGGGGCTTCATGGAATTAACATCTATTCCCACGCACTGCTGTCCCAGCAGTTCTACAAGCTCCGGGTTACCTCTGCCCCGCTTATGCCCGGGCACGTCGAAGGGTACAATCCTGTTTCTTCTGAATTCTTCCAGCGCCTCATAAATGGGGGCTCTTTCCTGATTAAATCTTCCCATCCGGGCGCCTCCTTTCCTTTTTCAACCGTGCGCCGCATTTCTTTTCGCCGTGCGCCGCTCTGCTAATATACGTTTCGCCCACTAAATATCTCTATCATTTCCCTGCGGAGATTGTCCATAATTTCCAGCCGCGTCTTGGGCGGCAGCTCATAGACATCACTGTTAAACAGATAATTCTGCAAATCGATTTCCTTAATCAACATCTTGGTATGGAATATATTGGCATCATACACATTAATATCCACAGCATCATATTTGCGCAATGTTGTTTTATCAATATAATCCTGAATGGACGTAATTTTATGGTCGATAAACAGCTTGTGACCGCTGACATCTCTTGTAAATCCCCTAACCCTGTAATCCATGGTAATGATATCCGAGTCAAAGGAACCAATCAGATAGTCCAGAGTAGACAACGGCGTAATCTCCCCACAGGTTGCAACATCAATATCCACGCGGAAGGTAGCAAGGCATGTTTCAGGATGATACTCCGGATAAGTATGTACCGTGATATGGCTCTTGTCCAGATGTGCAACCGTTGTATCTCCAACAGGCACCATACTGTTCTCCGCAATCAATATTGTCACAGAGCTGCCCTGGGGCTCATAATCCTGGCTGGATATATTGAGAACCGTCGCGCCAATCATATCCGTAACATTTGTCAAAATCTTGGTAAGACGCTCGGAGTTATATTGTTTGTCAATATAGGCAATATAGTCCTTTTGTTCCCGCTGTGTCTTTGCATAGCACACATCATAGATATTGAAGCTTAAGGACTTTGTCAAATTGTTAAAGCCGTACAGGGAAATCTTATCACTCATAGCGGATTCCTTTCTTTTACTCCTGTTCATACAAGCGTGGCATGAGCAGCCGCGGCTTTCTGCCTCTGCCTATGCACGCAAAAAGGGCAAGTGATGCCACTCATCACTTGCCCTGAAAATCTGTTATCCTCTGTCAGAAACCGAATGAAGAACATATTTCCTTACGCAAACTGTCATCAAGGACGCTTTTATCCCTGTAGCACAATTTTCTCTTCGGTCTCAAAACAGTTTATGTATGAACAGATATGTGGTTTTTAGAGTCTATATAGCAAATATTTTACTTTTACTACTCTTATTGACCGTTTCACAAGTTAGATGTGCATCAGCACCGGTTTATAGTAACCAACTTATAAAATTTGAGCTTTTAACTCAATCAATAAGGCAAC
>JALEIR010000078.1 GCA_022769665.1 Lachnospiraceae bacterium
CCCAGGGAGCAAGACCTGCGGGAGCCCCTCAGGGGCAAAGACCTGCGGGAGCGCCTCAGGGAAGCACTCAGGGACAAAGACCTGCGGGAGCGCCTCAGGGAAGCACTCAGGGACAAAGACCTGCGGGAGCGCCTCAGGGAAGCACTCAGGGACAAAGACCTGCGGGAGCACCTCAGGGACAGAGACCTGCGGGAGCGCCTCAAGGAAGCGCCCAGGGAGCAAGGCCTGCGGCACCCAAAAATTTTATGGCGGACGATGACGACGAATTTGAATTTGAATTCCTCAATTATGACGGAGACGAGGAACAATAAGCTTTGACAAAGGGGTACTCTTAGGAGTCCCCTTTTTTATAGACAAACTTCTTTGGGGCTTACTTGACACAGAGTGAGCACTGTTATATTATAGATATAACAAGGAGGCAGAGCTATGATTATTGAAATAGATTTTAACAGCGATGAAGCACTGTATTTGCAGCTTCGCAATCAGATTATCATGGGGATTGCCACAGCTCAGTTCAGGGAAGGCGATTCTCTCCCCAGTGTGCGTCAGCTTGCCGATACCATCGGTATCAATATGCATACGGTAAATAAGGCATATACTGTTTTAAAACAGGAGGGATATGTGAAGGTTGACCGGAGAAAAGGCGCGGTAATCGCTGTTGACGTTGACAGAGTGAGAACTTTGGAGGAATTAAAAAAGGAATTACAGGTTATCCTTGCTAAGAGCAGCTGTAAAAACATCTCAAAGGAAGAAATACACCAGCTGATTGAGGAAATTTATGAGGATTATAGATGACGGAGGACGTTAAAAATGCAGTCTCAGTTTACGGATAATGCACAGGAAGCGCTGAAAGCAGCAGCCCGTCTGGCCACCGGACTAAAGCAGGGTTATGTCGGGACAGAGCATATTCTTGCCGGTTTGTTGAAGGAGCAGACGGGGGTGGCTCACAAGGTGCTGACGGACAATGGCGTGGAGTTGAACGGTGTTATGGATATGATTCGGGAGTCCATTGCTTTTGACGGCGGAGTAAGTATCAAAGAACGTGAGGGATATTCACCCAGAGCTTATAGGGTGCTGGAGGAGGCTCACAGGCAGGCTGCCCGCTTCGGACAGAACCAGACGGGAACAGAACATATCCTGATGGCTTTGATTAAAGAAGGCGAGAATGTGGCGGTTCGCCTGTTGAATACACTTGGAGTCAATGTACAGAAAATATATGCGGATACTTTGATTGCCATCGGACAGGATGGGAATCTTTACAAGGAGGATTTGGGCAGAAGAGGACAGGGAAAAGGGAAACCCGGAACCTTAAGTCAGTACAGCAGAGACCTGACCTCTATGGCCCGGGAAGGAAAGCTGGATCCTGTTGTTGGAAGAGAGGATGAGATTCGGCGTCTGATTCAGATATTGAGCAGACGGACAAAGAACAATCCCTGTCTGATCGGCGAACCGGGCGTTGGAAAAACAGCGGTTGTGGAGGGACTCGCCTTAAGAATCGTAGAGGGAAAAGTACCTTTTACCGTGAAGGATAAGAGAGTGCTTACTCTTGATTTGTCCGGAATGGTTGCCGGAAGTAAGTATCGCGGCGAGTTCGAGGAACGGATTAAGAAGGTGATAAAAGAGGTGATTGATGACGGAAATATTATTCTGTTCCTGGATGAGTTGCACACCATAGTGGGAGCCGGAGGCGCGGAGGGAGCAATCGATGCATCCAACATCTTAAAACCCTCGCTGGCCAGAGGGGAACTTCAGATGATAGGTGCTACCACCATAGCGGAATACCGTAAATATATTGAGAAGGATGCGGCACTGGAGAGAAGATTTCAGCCGGTGAATGTGGAGGAACCTACTGAGGAAGAAGCCATCCGTATACTGGAGGGCATTAAGGGAAAGTATGAGGAGCATCATCAGGTAACCATCTCTTCAGAAGCTATTGAAGCAGCGGTAAGGCTTTCCGCGCGATATATCAATGACAGAAATCTGCCGGACAAGGCAATTGACCTTATTGATGAGGCTGCTGCGGGAGCAAGACTTAGAACCTCAGATGTTCCCGAACATCTGAAGGAGCTTGCAGAGCAGATTAAAAAGATGGATGCACAGATTGAACGCTCCATCCGAATGGAAGCCTTTACACAGGCGGCTGAGATTAAACGGAGTCAGGATGAACTCATAAAGAAATATCAACGTGCCAGAAAGAGATATGAGAGCGGTGCCCTCGGACGGAATATTGTTATTGGCGAAAATGACATTGCCGATGTGGTGTCCATGTGGACTAAAATTCCGGTGCAGAAGCTCGCACAGAAGGAGAGCGAGAGGCTTTTAAAACTGGAAAGCATTCTCCACAAACGTGTTATCGGCCAGGAGGAAGCGGTGACAGCGGTAGCGAAGGCTATGCGCAGGGGCAGGGTCGGTTTAAAGGATCCGAAACGTCCTATCGGCTCCTTCCTGTTTTTAGGACCTACCGGTGTAGGTAAGACGGAGCTTTCAAAGGCATTGGCAGAGGCAATGTTCGGCTCCGAGGATGCTATTATCCGTGTAGATATGTCGGAGTATATGGAAGGTCATTCCGTATCCAAGATGATAGGTTCGCCGCCCGGATATGTGGGTTTTGAGGAGGGCGGACAACTCAGCGAGAAGGTTCGGAGAAATCCTTATTCTGTAGTTCTGTTCGACGAAATTGAAAAGGCTCATCCCGATGTGTTTAATATTTTGCTTCAGGTTTTGGATGACGGACATATCACGGATTCCAAGGGCAGAAAAGTCAGCTTTAAGAATACCATTCTGATTATGACCTCCAACGCAGGTGCTCAGAGAATCGTAGATCCCAAAAATCTGGGATTTGCAACCGCAGGGGATGCAAAACGGGATTATGAAAAGATGAAGAGCAATGTAATGGAGGAGGTAAAGAGGAGCTTTAAGCCGGAATTCATCAACAGGATTGATGATATCATTGTATTCCATCAGCTTGGCAGTCAGGATATGAAAGCCATCGTCAATCTGTTGGCATCCAATCTCTATAAGAGATGTGAATCCCAGATGGGTATAAAGCTGTCTATGACCGCAGCCTTAAAGGAGCATCTGGTAACGAAATATGCAGACAGCAAAATGGGCGCAAGACCTTTGAAGAGAGCGATTCAGTCAGTGGTGGAAGATGCTTTGGCAGAGGAAATCCTGAAAAAGAAGGTACAGCCCGGGGATACGGTTGTTGCGGGATATAAAAACGGAAAAGTTTGCTTTACAACAAAAGGAGAATCGAATATACTGTAAGTAAGCTGTCGATGATGAGCTACAGAGGAACAGGAGGAAAATACAGATGGCAGTTGTAGAGGAATTGCTTCGCAGTGAAAAGAGCGGTGCAATCAGTTTTGGAAATCATAAGCTGGAGCAGAAAGCAAAGGTAGAGGATTTTCAGCATGCAGGTGATTTATTGAAGGTTAAGACTTATAAGGACATTACGAAGTTGGAAAAGAACGGAATGTTCCTTTACGAATCGGTTCCGGGAACCAGTGTCCTGGATTTTACCGAGAAAGAGGACGGTGTAGAGTTTGTCGTGGAAGGCGACGAGGATGCACAGATTACCGTAGGCCTGAATGATGACACGGAGTATGAAGTTTTTGTAGACGGCAAGAGCGTAGGTACCATGACTACAGGTCTTGGAGGAAAGCTTTCTCTGAGTGTAGAGCTTGAAGCGGCAGGAGAGGTTTCCGTTAAGGTCGTAAGAGTATAAAGAGATGGGCGCCGGAGGCAAAGTTTTCCGGCGCTTTTATTTTGGAGGAGATTATGGCAAAGAGCAAGTCGACTACAGTGTTTTTCTGTCAGAACTGCGGATATGAATCCTCAAAATGGATGGGACAATGCCCGGGATGCAGAGAATGGAATTCCTTTGTAGAAGAAACGGTAAATAAAACGCCCCACATGGGGGTAGCCGGTGCACAGTCTGCCAGACGGTCCCGGGCAGTACCCAGCGTGCTGGCTGATATTACAATCAGGGAGGATGACAGAGTTTCTACGGGGATAAAAGAGTTGGACAGAGTGCTGGGCGGAGGAATTGTTCAGGGCTCCATGACATTGGTGGGAGGAGATCCCGGAATCGGTAAATCAACCCTGCTTTTACAGGTATGCCGCAATCTGTCGGAAATGGGGAGAAAGGTGCTGTATATATCGGGCGAGGAGTCCCCGGCACAGATTAAGATGCGCGCAGACAGAATCGGTGCGTTTCCCGAAAATATGCTGCTTCTTTGCGAAACCAGTCTGGACGAGATAACAGAAGTGATTCGCGCACAGAAGCCGGAGGTGGCAGTAATTGACTCCATTCAGACGATGTACAATGAAAACGTGTCTGCAGCGCCGGGCAGTGTCACTCAGGTACGGGAATCCACAGGAATATTGATGCAGCTGGCAAAGGGACTGGGTGTTTCGATACTGATTGTGGGGCATGTCACCAAGGAAGGCACGGTTGCCGGCCCCAGGGTTTTGGAGCATATGGTCGACACAGTGCTTTACTTTGAGGGAGACAGGCACGCTTCCTATCGTATTTTGCGAGGCGTCAAGAACCGATTTGGTTCCACGAATGAAATCGGTGTTTTTGAAATGAGAGAGCAGGGGCTGGCAGAGGTGCAGAATGCCTCCGAGTATATGTTGAACGGAAGACCGGAAAATGCCAGCGGATCGGTTGTGGCATGCACCATGGAGGGAACCAGACCGCTTCTGGTGGAAATTCAGGCACTGGTGTGCCAAAGCAGCTTCGGTATACCCAGAAGACAGACCACCGGAACAGATTTTAACAGGGTGAATCTGTTGATGGCTGTGCTGGAAAAGCGTTCCGGCATACAACTGGCATCCTGTGATGCGTATGTCAATATTACAGGCGGTATGAAAATCATGGAGCCGGCAATTGATTTGGGAATTGTCCTTGCTATTCTATCCGGCTTTAAGAATAAGGCGCTGAGCCCGAAGCTCATCGCTTTCGGAGAAGTTGGTTTAAGCGGCGAGGTTCGCGCGGTGAGTATGGCGAGACAGCGGGTGGCGGAGGCTGAAAAGCTGGGCTTTGAGACGTGCATATTGCCTGCTGTATGTGCGGAAGATTGCCGAAAAAACAGCAAAATAGAGGTTATAGGGGTGAAGTCGGT
Organism: Lachnospiraceae bacterium; assembly: GCA_022769665.1. Lineage (GTDB taxonomy): Bacteria > Bacillota > Clostridia > Lachnospirales > Lachnospiraceae > Acetatifactor. The sequence continues at coordinate 5,130 of JALEIR010000078.1, forward strand.
GCAGGAGGCCATCGATAAACTTTTTTAGCCTGCCGACATGTTATGGCTGAACTGTTACGAAAAATAAAAATTTCTCTTGCTAAATGGGTATGGGGTGTGCTATAATAGCTTTCGTTGGTGGTTCACCAAGATAGGGGAATAGTACAGTGGTAGTGCGGCGGTCTCCAAAACCGTTAACGGGAGTTCGAGCCTCTCTTCCCCTGCTGTAACAGACTCAGGAAGGTCGAAAGACCATCTTGAGTCTTTTATTTGTTTGAAATTAGGCGGTGAGGTGAAATAGTATATGGATGAGAAAGTACAAAAAGCATTGGAAGAATTAAAACGTTTTGTGAAAGAACTGTCCGTTCTGGCGGAGCTTGGCGAAGAATACGGAGAAAAGCTCTGGTCAGAGATAATGAAGTCCCAGGGCGTATTGAAGGAACTGGCTTATTATCACGACACCGGAGAATTCTGGTGCGGCTACCGGGTGGCAGGATATACACTGGCGGATATACTGGTTTGGCAGGTGGACCATTTTAAAGCATATATGGACAGGCACGAGCAGATGAACCGGTACAGGAAGGAGAGACTGTTTCTGGAATCGTTGGATATTATGTTGAAAATGGAAAAGGATCCGACTGTCTATATTGAAAAAATGCGTTGCGAATCAGGTCAGGATGCAGCCAACGGATGAATAATCAGTACCCTCCGGTTTTGGAATTACCTCAAAACCGGAGGGCTTTTCAAACAAAAATATATTTTATGATTTTCCCAGTGTAAAGTTAATTTCGGCTTCCAGCGTTGCCGGGATGGATATACCGCTGTTGTTCAGCTTTTGCTTCAGCACCTCAAGGTGATGTACCCGCTGGGCATTCAGAATTTTCTGACGGCTTAAAAGCTCCGCGTACAGAGGATTTTGCCCCATACCGGAAGCCAGAGCAGCGGGAAAAGGACAGTAGGAAAACAGAATTTTTCTTGCTACTCTGTTTAGTCTTGGTGATCCGTTTCCCTCAAATAGTACCCATATAATATAGTCTCGCACAAACATTTCCTTGAAGCTGTTCTTTGCGCGCTGAAGGCTGGTGCGTATTTTTTCCTTCGCTTCGGAGCTGAGATCATGATTTTTTCTGTAAAACTGGATATAGTCAAAATATTCGCTGGTAAGGGAACGCTCAGAAATATCATTCCAGCGGCTTCCCTGAATCCGCTTGCACATTTCCCACCGAAACTCGCCGGTCAGTCTGATCAGAGAAGTGTTGATATCCTCCATATGAAAAACGGAGAAAAACATTCTGCCGGGAGTATTACGCTTTTTGCCTTCGATTTCCTGCCACATGACTCCCCTGAGACCGACATTGGGCATCAGAATGATATCCGGCAGGAATTCCAGGTGGATGGTTTCCTTGCCCATGGCATCCATGTTTTCGTAGTCCAGGCTTTCGCGGTAGAAAGCAGAATAATCAATGGATTTAATTGTTTCAAAGGCTTTGCTGATTTGTGCGGTAGTGACAAATGCGGAATTTAAGTCCTTTATTACATTGTCCGAGGAAAAGATGGGACAGAAGGTTGTAATGCGTCCGCAGGTCATCTTGTTGACCTGCGGGAACATGTTCTTCAACTCGTAATCCACCTTGTTCATGGGGTCGCTTTCCAACGCAAGCAGTTCCGAGGAGGAAAGATTGCCGCCGACTTTCTGCTTATGCAGAAAATCGTTGTAATCCTCATCAAATTCATTTCGGCTTGGCTCTTTCTTCCCGTCATAGATTGCCTGAAGCCAATGGTAGAGAGTATAGACACCCAGGTCGCTCTGATCCTCCATTCCGCAGGCAAGCTGATACAGCTTGAGACAGTTTGACGTACCGGCAAGGTCTTCATCCACATATCCGAAGTAAAGAAACATTTTAACGGGAATGGGAATGTAAGGGATGGAGGTAGTACGCTCAAAGACAAGGGCATACAGCTTGTAGAATTCCTCTGTCAGCTTTTTGCGCAGACGAATCGCACTGTCGTCCATGCTGCTTTTATCTTCCATTGTCTTGTAGGCGTTGATATTCTGTCGGAAGGAAACAGCATCCTCCCCCTTAAGGTCGGCATATTCCAGAATGGAATTCAAAGAACCGGAAAGCTCCTGCATTATGGTCGCATGGAGTCCGGCGTCTTTATCTGCGTTACCGTCGGTAGGAGGAGCTACGCGGGCAAGATTATCCCGGAAGCTCTTAATCCTGGAGGAAAGCAACGCCTTATCCAAAGCGGGGTCGTTTTCAAACTGGTCTGCCATTCGGTTCAAATCCGCATACAAGGATTCCGCATCTTCGTTGTTTTGTCCCAGCTTATAGTACAGAGAGGAGAAAAAATCGAAAAGATCTTCTCCCGTGGAGTTAAAGTAATAACCGGCTACCATGGTGCGGTAATGAAGGTGCTCGTCCAAAACCGTATATGTTTTTCGAAAATCAAGACTGCCTTTCCGGATGAATCCCAGAGACACGCCGGGCTCCAGCATCAGTGACTTGACTCCGTCGCCGGAGGAATAAAAGTGTTGCAGTCCGAGATAGTATGTATTCAGCCATGTATCCGGGGAGTCCTCGCCGAGAAATGCTGCGGTTTCTTCCAGATTCTCAAGGACTCTGGGCTGGATGTGATAGCGGTTGCAAAGTGCATTGTACTTTTTATAGTCGTTCGTCAGATTCTGATGAAGACCGGTGCAGTTCATTTCGGAAAGATAGCTTTGCTCCAAAAGGATATTAATCTGGTGGAATAAGGATAACAGGAACAATCTTGCCACATCGGGATGTTTTTGCAGCAAATCGTCCAGAGCACCCAGACTGCTTACGGGGTAAGTCAGAATGGAAGTTTCTTCCAGAGTTGAATAACCCAGGAAATGCACTTCAGAGCACAGTTCACAGATGCCGATGACATCACCCTTTCCAAGCTGATAGCTACCGCCCGGATATTCTGCCGTGACTTTGCCTTTTACAATCAGATGGAGAGCTGTCATGGGCTGTCCGGCTTTATAGATTCTTTTTCCCTTGTCCAATGTAATTCCAGCCATAATTTATACCCCGAAAAATCTTTGCAATATAAGTGGTTGCGGTTCTGCACGCACCTTTCGCGGCGAAAACCGAATGTCGCTTGGTTTTTCGCCCGTGTATATTATACATCATATGAAGTGCAATTTTCTACTGTACTTTTGATAAAAATGTGATAAAATAAAAATACATATGTGTCATTTTTAAGTTTACGCAGGAAAAAGCGGGAGAGTGAGAAGCAGTTATGGAAAATGATATGGAATACAGACAAAAGCTGCTGCAGGAGTATAAACAGGCGGCGGCACCTCTGCTGCGCTATATCCCCTGGTTTGAAAAAAATGCGGGACAAAATCCCGGTACCTTCTACCGGGGACCGGAATCCACGGAGCATTCCATGAGCATTCCTGTATACGATTCCACGCTGATGAGCTTTGTCAGGGAGGCGGAAGGTTCCGCTCTGATGGACAGAAACTACAGCTATGTATATACACGCAATCATATTCAGAATCATGAGGATGAGAGAAAAATCATTGCAGCGGCGGAACTGAGAGACTGGGGGATTTTGCGGGGAATTCTGTCCAAATATGTTTTGGGCGGAAGGACCAAAAGCGTTCTTTGGTCACAGGCGGTACAAGAGAATATTTTTTATTTGGTGCTGAAAAGGATGCAGGAAATTATCGAATACTGGGACAAGCCCATGGATATACGATAGAGGGGAAAGGTTAGCTATATATGGGAGAAAAATCAGTACAGAAGAAGAAATTTATATTGGAGACAGCCAGGAAGGTCTTTGTTGAAAAAGGCTTTAAAAAGGTTACCATGAAGGATATTGTGGAAGCTTGTGATATCAGCCGCGGCGGTCTCTATCTGTATTTTGATAATACCAGCCAGATATTCCTGGAAGTGCTGAAGCTGGAGAGCGAGGAGGCAGACGATGTCTTCTCCGATAACATTAAGGAAGATGCTACAGCAGCAGATATTCTGGTGCTTTTTCTGCAGGAACAGAAGAAGGAATTGCTGCGCAAAAAGGATACGCTGACGCAGGCAATATATGAGTACTATTTTGAAAACCAGCCGGGCAGGAAAGACAATATCCTGAAGAAACAGTTTGACTCTGCGGTAAAGATTATCGAAAAGCTGATTGAAATCGGAGTGGACAACGGAGAATTTTACTGCGAGGACTGTCAGGAAACGGCGCGCAATATTATGTTTGTGGTGGAAGGAATGAAAATTTCGGCCCAGACCATCGGTATTACATCGGAAACGGTAGACAGGGAGATTTTGTATATTTTGAAATCTCTCGGAGTTGAAACGGAATAAATTTACTACTTAATATAAATATACCTGGAGGAACAACATGGGAAATGTTAGACGTATCTATGTAGAAAAGAAGGCACCTTTTGCCGTAAAAGCAAAGGAGCTGCACGAGGAACTGAAGAATTATCTGGGAATCAGTGTGGAGGGTGTCAGAGAATTCATTCGTTATGATGTGGAAAATATCTCGGATGAGGTGTTTGAAAGAGCTTGCAGAACCGTTTTTTCAGAGCCTCCCGTTGATGACCTTTATCGGGAAAACATCGAAGTGCCGGCGAATGCAAAAGTTTTTTCCGTGGAGTTTTTACCCGGACAGTTCGATCAGAGAGCAGATTCGGCAGTACAGTGTGTGAGATTTTTGAAAGAGGATGAAGAGCCTGTTATCCGCACGGCTGTTACATATATGATTTTGGGAAATATTACGGATGCTGAGTTTACGGCGATCAAATCATACTGTATCAATCCCGTGGATTCCAGAGAGACGGGAATGGAAAAGCCTGACACCCTGATTACAGTGTTTGATGAGCCGGCGGACATTGCCGTGTTTGACGGCTTTACAAGTATGGAAGAGAGCGATCTGAAGAAGCTGTATGATTCTCTTTCTCTTGCCATGACCTTCAAGGACTTTTTACATATACAGAAATACTTCCGCGACGATGAAAAGCGAGACCCTTCCATGACGGAAATCCGTGTGCTGGACACCTATTGGTCTGACCATTGCCGCCATACCACCTTTTCCACCGAACTTACAGACGTAGCGTTTGGAGAGGGCTATTATCGTTCTCCCATCGAGACAACCTATCAGAGTTATCTGGATACCAGAGAGGAAATCTTTGCCGGCAGAAAGGACAAGTTTGTCTGTCTGATGGATCTGGCACTGATGGCGATGAGAAAGCTGAAAGCCGACGGAAAGCTGGATGACATGGAGGAGTCGGATGAAATCAATGCCTGCTCCGTTGTAGTTCCCGTAGAAATGGATTACGGCGATTATAAGGAAACAGAGGAGTGGCTGGTGTTCTTTAAAAACGAGACACACAATCATCCCACAGAGATTGAGCCCTTCGGCGGAGCTGCCACCTGTCTTGGAGGAGCTATCCGCGATCCTCTTTCCGGAAGAGGTTATGTATATCAGGCAATGCGTGTTACCGGTGCGGCTGACCCTACGGTTCCCGTGTCGGAGACCCTGAAAGGAAAGCTGTCCCAGAAGCGGCTGGTCCGCGGAGCGGCAAACGGCTATTCCTCTTACGGAAACCAGATTGGACTGGCCACAGGTTTTGTAAAAGAAATTTATCATCCTGATTATGTGGCAAAGAGAATGGAAATCGGTGCGGTGATGGGAGCTGCTCCCAGACGTAACGTGATTCGTGAGACTTCAGACCCCGGAGATATCATTATCCTTTTGGGCGGACGAACCGGAAGAGACGGATGCGGCGGTGCCACCGGCTCCTCCAAGGTGCATACCGAGAGTTCCATTGAGACCTGCGGCGCAGAGGTGCAAAAGGGTAATGCGCCGACAGAGCGCAAAATTCAGAGACTGTTCCGCCGCGAGGAAGTAAGCCGTATTATCAAGAAATGTAATGACTTCGGCGCAGGCGGAGTATCTGTAGCCATCGGAGAATTGGCCGATGGATTGACTGTTGACCTGGATAAGGTACCCAAGAAGTATGCAGGACTTGACGGGACAGAGCTTGCCATCTCCGAATCTCAGGAGCGTATGGCAGTGGTAGTTGATCCCAAGGATGTAGACAAGTTTTTGGGATACGCCGCTGAGGAGAATCTGGAAGCGGTAGCGGTAGCTGTTGTCACAGAGGAACCCAGACTGGTGCTGAACTGGAGAGGAAAGAAAATCGTCGATTTGAAGCGTGCATTCCTGGATACCAACGGTGCACATCAGGAGACTACCGTGAAGGTAGATATCCCCGACGAGAAGGAAAACTATTTTGAAAAATGGTCAGTTCCCGCTGTGGGTGAGAAGCTGGAGGCAGGAGATGTGAAGGCTGCCTGGCTGACCCTTTTGAATGATTTAAACGTTTGCTCCCAGAAGGGTCTGGTGGAGATGTTTGACTCCTCCATCGGTGCGGGAAGTGTACTGATGCCTTACGGCGGTGTACATCAGCTGACGGAGACCCAGACCATGATAGCGAAGTTGCCTGTTTTAAAGGGAAAGACAGATACCGTTACCATGATGAGCTACGGCTTTGATCCTTATCTGTCTTCCTGGAGCCCCTATCACGGAGCAATTTATGCTGTGTTGGAATCCATGGCAAAGATTGTGGCTTCCGGCGGTGATGCTTCCAAGATTCGTTTCACCTTCCAGGAATACTTCCGTAGAATGACCTCCGACCCGGAGCGCTGGAGCCAGCCGTTTGCGGCTCTCCTGGGAGCGTATGATGCACAGATTGGTTTCGGACTGCCCTCCATCGGCGGTAAAGACAGTATGTCCGGCACCTTCAATGATATTGATGTGCCGCCTACATTGGTTTCCTTCGCCGTGGATATTGCAAAGTCCGGTGAGATTGTGACTCCCGAACTGAAAAAGCCGGGCAATAAACTGGTTCGTTTCCCTATTGAGAAGGATGATTTCGATATCCCCATGTATGAGGCGGTGGCGGATTTGTACGCTGCAATTCATGAGTTGATTCTGGATAAGACAGTGGTGTCCGCTTATGCACTGGATGCAAAAGGTGTTGCTGCGGCAGTATCCAAGATGGCTTTCGGAAACAAGCTGGGTGTGAAGGTGGATTCTTCTGTGGACGCGGAAGAATTGTTCGGAAACGGACTGGGAGATATTCTGGTGGAGCTGCCGGAAGAAAGCATGGCGGTTCTGGATGAGAAGGAGCTGGATTACAAGGTTATCGGTACTGTTACCGAAGAGCCCGCTTTTGTTTACGGTGATGTAGAGATTACCATGGAGGAAGCTCTGAAGGCATGGACCTCCAAGCTGGAAAAGGTATTTGCAACAAAAGCGGTAAAAGAAACAACTCCTGTGGAAAGTCCTATTTATAGAGCGGACAGCGTATATGTCTGCAAGAACAAGGTGGCTAAACCCACGGTATTTATTCCCGTGTTCCCCGGCACCAACTGCGAGTATGACAGCACCAAGGCATTTGAACGTGCCGGTGCCAATGTGGTGACAAAGGTGTTCAGAAACTTAAGCGCTCAGGACATCAGAGAGTCTGTAGATGAGTTTGAAAAGGCAATTTCCCAGGCGCAGATTATTATGTTCCCCGGAGGTTTTTCAGCCGGTGACGAGCCTGACGGAAGTGCGAAATTCTTTGCTACCGCATTCCAGAATGCAAAGATGAAAGAAGCTGTCATGAAGCTTCTGAATGAAAGAGACGGTTTGGCACTTGGTATCTGTAACGGTTTCCAGGCGCTGATTAAGCTGGGACTGGTTCCTTACGGTGAGATTTTGGGACAGAAGGAGGATTCTCCTACACTGACTTTCAATACAATCAACCGTCACATCTCAAAGATGGTATATACCAAGGTTGTATCCAATAAATCTCCCTGGCTGAGCGGTGCCGAACTCGGCGGTGTATACTGCAATCCCGCTTCCCACGGTGAAGGACGTTTCGTGGCACCGAAGGAGTGGATAGACAAGCTGTTTGCTAACGGACAGGTGGCAACACAGTACTCTGACCAGAGCGGAAACGTATCTATGGATGAAGAATACAACATCAACGGCTCCTATGGCGCAATTGAGGGTATTACTTCACCTGACGGGCGTATCCTGGGCAAAATGGCACATTCCGAGAGAAGAGATGCAGCTGTTGCCATGAATATCTACGGACAACAGGACATCAGGATTTTTGAATCCGGTGTGGAGTATTTCAAATAAAATTGTTGTAAAGGTGGGTGAAGGTTATGTTTCTGGCTTTAGTACCGCTTTTTGATGAAAATATGGCAGTGCGCGCGTACTCTATCTTTTCACAAAAGGATAATTTTTTCCTGAATCCCATGATGCTGGGCACCGGTCAAAATGACGGTGCAGCGCGTGTGGAAGGACTGGAACTGATTGAAAGCATGGGAATGGAAACTCTGTCCGAGGATAAGGAGGTTTTTGTCCCGGTCAACAATATTTCCGTATTTTCCGATGTGGAAAGTCAGTGCAGCGCTCCCCACGGAAGAACTGTATTTCTGATTGACAATACGATTCCGCCGGTTGCGATTTATGTTGACAGGCTTCGAGAACTGAAAAAGATGGGGTATAAGCTTGCCGTGCGCAAACTTTCCGTTGCGGATTTTGAAAACTGGCGCCAGATTCTGAAGCTGGCAGATTATGTTTTCCTGAACAGCAAAAAGATTGCCATCGATAAGGCAAAGCTTTATTTCGGTAAGCTATATCCGCAGATCAAGCTTTGTGCCGGAGCCATTGACACGATGGATAATTTCGAGGCTCTGAAGGCATCCGGCGGATATCAGCTGTACGAGGGTGATTTCTACAGAGTACCGGTTACCAAAGGCTCTCATGAGGTAGCACCGTTAAAGGCAAATTATATTGAACTTTTGAATGTGGTGAACAATGAGAACTTTGAGCTCAATGATGCTGCAGATATTATAGGACGTGATACCGCATTAACCATATCCCTGCTGAAGATGGTAAACAGGATGACGGTAAATGCAGGTATTACTACCATACGCCACGCTGCTGCCATGTTGGGGCAGAAGGAATTGAAAAAATGGATTAATACGGCAGTGGTAAACGAACTTTATGCGGATAAGCCCAGTGAGATTACCAGACTGTCTCTGCTTCGTGCGAAATTTGCGGAAAATCTTGCACCTGTGTTTGAGGTGAAGAATAAAGCAGAGGAGCTGTTCCTGATGGGACTGTTTTCCGTGCTGGATGTGATTCTGGAGAAGCCCATGGAGGAAGCCCTAAAAATGGTGATGGTGGCAGGTGATGTTCGTCTTGCCCTGATTGAGGGTAAGGGAAGCCTTGCGCCGGTATATGATTTGATGAAACAGTATGAAAGTGCAAACTGGCAGGAGGTTTCCAGACGTCTTTTGCTTGCGGATATGGATGTGGAACAGGTAAATAATGCATATGTGGATGCCTTGAGATGGTACCGAGACCTGATGAGCGAAGAAAAGTAAAAAAATAATTTTAGTACTTTACGAGCCGGCGTTTTTTCGATATAATGGAACGAGTAAAATTTGCGGACATGAGTTTTTTGGATGAAAATAACTCATGCAGGAAAGGATCGGGAATCGAAATGAAAGCACAAAACGCGGCAATCGTACAGAAAAATCCCAAGAGCATGCATAATGCTTTTTATTCCCTTTTTTCCGTTGTTACTTCAATTTTTATATTGTAGAGAAAGAAGTCAGTAAATTTATTTACTGACTTTTCTTTTAACCAAAGAGCGCACAGGAGGATGGAATGAGTAAGAGAGAAGACATTAAGAAGGTATTGATAATCGGTTCCGGTCCCATTATTATCGGACAGGCCTGCGAATTTGACTATTCGGGTACCCAGGCATGTAAGGCACTTCGAAAACTGGGTTACAAAATTGTTCTGGTTAATTCAAATCCTGCTACGATTATGACGGATCCTGAGATTGCGGATGTGACATATATCGAACCTCTGAATGTGAAACGTCTGGAGCAGATTATTGCCAAGGAGCGTCCTGATGCCATCTTGCCAAATCTGGGAGGACAGTCCGGACTGAATTTGTGTTCCGAGCTGGCAAATGAGGGAGTACTGGAAAAGTACAATGTAAAAGTAATCGGCGTACAGGTAGATGCTATCGAACGCGGCGAAGACCGTATTGAATTTAAGAAGACAATGAATAAGCTGGGCATTGAGATGGCCCGAAGCGAAGTGGCTTATTCTGTGGACGAAGCACTTGCAATTGCAGAGAAGCTGGGGTATCCGGTTGTACTGCGTCCTGCCTATACCATGGGTGGTGCCGGCGGCGGACTGGTATATAATGTAGAGGAATTAAAAACAGTATGTGCAAGAGGACTTCAGGCATCATTGGTCGGACAGGTACTGGTAGAAGAGTCTATCCTGGGCTGGGAGGAATTGGAGCTGGAGGTAGTCAGAGATGCAAAAGGCAATATGATTACCGTCTGCTTCATCGAGAACATCGATCCTCTGGGTGTTCATACCGGAGATTCCTTCTGCTCTGCACCAATGTTAACTATCTCCGAGGAGCTGCAGAAGCGTCTGCAGGAGCAGGCTTATAAAATTGTGAACGAGGTACAGGTCATTGGCGGAACAAATGTACAGTTTGCTCATGACCCGGTGAGTGACAGGATTATTGTCATTGAAATCAATCCCAGAACTTCACGTTCCTCCGCTCTGGCCAGCAAGGCAACCGGTTTTCCCATTGCCCTGGTCTCCGCAATGTTGGCTGCAGGACTTACATTGGATGAAATTCCCTGCGGTGTATACGGAACATTGGACAAATATGTGCCCGGCGGCGATTACGTTGTCATAAAGTTTGCAAGATGGGCATTCGAGAAATTTAAGGATTCTCAGGACAAACTGGGTACGCAGATGCGTGCGGTGGGCGAGGTTATGAGTATCGGAAAGAACTACAAGGAAGCCTTCCAGAAGGCAATCCGCAGTCTGGAAATCGGAAGATACGGACTGGGTTTTGCAAAAGATTTTCACGAAAAGAGCAAGGAAGAGCTGTTGGAGCTTCTGGCATACCCAACCAGTGAGAGGCAATTTATCATGTATGAGGCTCTGCGCAAGGGAGCTACGGTGGAAGAACTGTTTGAACTGACTAAAATTAAGCATTACTTTATCGAACAGATGAAGGAGCTTGTAGAGGAAGAAGAGCAGCTGCTTTCCATGAAGGGCAGCGTACCGGAAAAGGATGTTTTGGAGCGCGCCAAGAAGGACGGTTTTGCCGACAGATACTTAAGCAAGCTGCTGGAGGTGTCTGAGGAGGAAATCCGAAAAGCAAGAATCGGTTACGGAATCACGGAGAGCTGGGAGCCGGTTCATGTCAGCGGTACCAAGGACAGTGCTTATTATTATTCCACCTATAACGCACCGGACAAGACAACTGTTTCCGATAAAAAGAAGATAATGATTCTGGGCGGCGGTCCCAACCGTATCGGTCAGGGTATTGAATTTGACTATTGCTGTGTACATGCGGCATTTGCACTTAAAGAGTTGGGCTTTGAGACCATTATTGTCAACTGTAACCCTGAGACGGTTTCCACAGATTACGATACCTCTGACAAGCTGTATTTCGAGCCTTTGACACTTGAGGATGTTTTAAGCATCTATGAGAAGGAAAAACCGGTTGGCGTTATTGCACAATTCGGCGGTCAGACTCCTTTAAATCTTGCAGCGGATTTGAAAAAGAACGGTGTAAAAATTTTGGGAACCTCTCCCGAGGTTATCGATATGGCTGAGGACAGAGATTTGTTCAGAGGTATGATGGAGAAGCTGGGAATTCCCATGCCGGAGGCAGGTATGGCAGTCAATGTGGAGGAAGCTCTGCAGATTGCGGAGAAGATTGGATATCCTGTTATGGTAAGACCTTCCTATGTGCTGGGAGGAAGAGGCATGGAGGTAGTGAATGAACCGGAGAGTCTGAGACAGTATATGGCGGCTGCGGTGGGCGTTACTCCCGACAGACCTATCCTGATTGACAGGTTCCTGCGTCATGCCACGGAATGTGAGGCGGATGCCATCGCAGACGGAAAGCATGCCTTTGTACCCGCGGTGATGGAGCATATTGAGCTGGCAGGTGTACATTCAGGAGATTCCGCATGTATTCTGCCCTCAAAGAATATTCCGGCAGAGCTTGTAGAAACTATTAAAGATTATACGAGAAAAATCGCTGAGGAGATGGGTGTCTGCGGGTTGATGAATATGCAGTATGCCATTGAAAACGGCAAGGTATACGTGCTGGAGGCAAATCCCAGAGCATCCAGAACCGTACCGCTGGTATCCAAGGTATGTAATGTAAAGATGGTAAAACTGGCGACGGAGATTATGACCGGCGAACTGACCGGACAGCCTTCTCCCATTGTCGGTATGAAGGAAGTGAAGCCTGCTTATTACGGTGTGAAGGAGGCTGTGTTCCCCTTCAATATGTTCCAGGAGGTTGACCCTGTTCTCGGACCGGAGATGCGTTCTACCGGAGAAGTTCTGGGACTGGCCACCAATGTGGGCGAAGCATTCTTTAAGGCTCAGGAGGCTACACAGCTTAAGCTGCCCACCTCCGGTACCGTACTGTTCAGTGTCAGCAGAAAGGATAAGCCGGAAGTTGTGGAAGTCGCGAAAATATTTGAGGAATGCGGTTTCCATATTGTGGCAACGGGAACGACTTACGAGCTTCTGGTAAAGAATGGTATTCAGGCGGACCGCGTCAATAAGATGCAGGAGGGCAGACCCAATATTGTGGATGAGGTGATGAACGGAAAGATTCAGCTGATTGTCAACACCCCTGCCACAAAGGAAGAGAAACTGTTTGACGACAGCTATATCAGAAAGACCGCAATTAAGGCAAAAGTGCCTTACATGACAACAATGGCGGCTGCAAAGGCTACGGCGGAAGGTATTCGTGTTGTCATCAAAGAGGGCGAAATCGGTGTCATGTCTCTTCAGGAGATTCACGCAGCGATTCGGAATTAAAACTTAAGAAGGGCACGTGGGTGCCATATGAAAAATGCCATGGGAGCACACCGACAAAGGCGTCGGGGCTCTTGTGGCATCTTTATGTGTTTTTCTTGTGGGTCACATAAAAATATGATATACTGGACAGGAATGTAAAATCAGGCGACGATGAGGCGCATAGTCAATAGATGTCTGCATATGCAGACAGGAGGTAGACGTATGAAGGCTTTTTTAATCTTGGAGGACGGTACTGTATTTGAGGGAACTCATATCGGTGCGGACAAAGAAATTATCAGTGAAATTGTGTTTAATACATCTATGGCAGGTTACCTGGAGGTGTTGACAGATCCTTCCTATGCGGGACAAGCGGTTTGTATGACCTATCCGCTGATTGGAAATTACGGTATCTGCAAGGATGATATGGAATCAAGGAAGCCCTGGCCGGACGGGTTTATTGTGCGGGAGCTTTCCAGAATCCCCAGCAATTTCCGGTGTGACTGTACCATTCAGCAATTTCTGGAAGAAAACGATGTGCCCGGTATTGCGGGAATCGATACCAGAGCTCTGACCAAAATCCTGCGGGAAAAGGGAACCATGAATGGTATGATTACCACAAATGAAAATTATAACTTTGAGGAAATCCGGCCTAAGCTGAAGGCATATACCACGGGCAAGGTGGTGGAGAAGGTGACCTGTAAGGAGAAATATGTGGTGAAGCCTACCACTGACCTTGCTCAGAACGGTCCCTTGTCCGGCTCTGCCGGATTTGACAGAGAAGCTTATGCGAAGGGAGTCCGTGAGCCGAGACCTACATTGGTGAAGGAGTTAAACGGAGCAGGACTTCGGGTGGCCCTGATGGATTTCGGAGCAAAGGACAATATTGCGCATTCCCTTGCAGAGAGAGGGTGTGAGGTGACGGTGTTCCCGGCGCTGACACCGGCGGAGGAAATAATTGCCATGCAACCCGACGGAATCATGCTCAGCAACGGCCCCGGAGATCCTAAGGAGTGCGCATCCATCATTGAAGAAGTGAAGAAGCTGTACGCAACGGATATCCCCATTTTTGCTATTTGCCTGGGACATCAGCTGATGGCTCTGGCAACAGGCTGCGATACCCATAAATTGAAATACGGACACAGAGGCGGCAACCATCCGGTAAAAGATTTGATGACGGGAAGAGTATATATTTCCTCTCAGAACCATGGCTATGTTGTGGATACGGATAAGCTGGACCCGAAGGTTGCGGTACCTGCATTTATCAATGTAAATGACGGAACCAACGAGGGACTGGCATATACCGGTAAGAATATTTTTACGGTGCAGTATCATCCGGAAGCCTGCCCCGGTCCGCAGGATTCCCGATATCTGTTTGACAGATTCATTAATATGATGAAAGGAGAGAACTACAATGCCTAAGAATCCCAATGTGAAACGCGTAATGGTAATCGGTTCCGGTCCCATTGTCATCGGACAGGCCGCTGAGTTTGACTATGCCGGCACACAGGCTTGCCGTTCTCTGAAAGAAGAGGGAGTAGAGGTTATCCTTGTGAACTCCAATCCCGCAACCATCATGACGGATAAGAATATTGCCGACAAGGTATATATTGAGCCCTTGACTGTGAAGATGTTGGAACAGATTATCGAGAAGGAAAAGCCTGACAGCATTCTGCCTACCCTGGGCGGACAGGCAGGCTTAAATCTTGGTATGGAGCTGGAAGAGTCCGGTTTTTTGGCTTCCCACGGCGTAAAGCTGTTGGGAACCACGGCAGCAACCATCCGCAATGCGGAAGGCCGTCAGGAGTTCAAGGACCTTATGGAGCGCATCGGGGAACCCTGCGCCGCATCCAAAGTCGTGGAAAATGTACAGGACGGCATTGAATTTACAAATACGATTGGCTATCCGGTAGTACTTCGTCCTGCTTATACGCTGGGAGGCTCCGGCGGCGGAATTGCACACAATCAGGCAGAGCTGGAGGAGATTCTGGAAAACGGACTTCGCCTTTCCCGTGTGGGACAGGTTCTGGTGGAACGCTGTATCGCAGGCTGGAAGGAAATCGAGTACGAAGTAATGCGTGACAGCGCCGGAAACTGCATCACTGTTTGTAATATGGAAAATATTGATCCTGTGGGTGTACACACGGGAGACAGTATCGTAGTGGCACCTTCTCAGACGCTGAGTGATAAAGAATATCAGATGCTTCGAACCTCAGCTTTGAATATTATTAACGAGCTGCAGATTACCGGCGGATGCAATGTACAGTTTGCGTTGCATCCCACCAGCTTTGAATATTGCGTTATCGAGGTAAATCCCCGTGTAAGTCGATCTTCTGCACTGGCAAGTAAGGCAACCGGTTATCCTATAGCCAAGGTGGCGGCAAAGATTGCTCTGGGATATACCCTGGATGAAATCAAAAATGCCATTACGAAAAAGACATATGCAAGCTTCGAACCGGCGCTGGACTATTGTGTCGTAAAAATTCCCAGACTACCTTTCGATAAATTTATCACAGCGAAGAGAACTCTGACCACCCAGATGAAAGCGACGGGAGAAGTCATGAGTATCTGTGACAATTTTGAGGGCGCACTGATGAAGGCAATCCGTTCGCTGGAGCAGCATGTGGACTGTCTACTCAGCTATGACTTCTCGGCGTTATCCGGAGAGGAACTGCTGGAGAGACTGAAAGTTGTGGATGACCAGAGAATCTGGGTGATTGCCGAGGCAATCCGCAAGGGAATCAGTTATGAAAAAATCCATGAAATCACTATGATTGATGTCTGGTTTATCGACAAGCTGGCAATTCTGGTAGAGATGGAACAGGCGCTGAAAACACAGGAACTGACTCCGGAGCTGTTGAAGGAAGCAAAGAGAATCGAGTTCCCCGATAATGTGATTGCAAGACTGACCGGAAAAACAGAGGCTGAAATTAAGAAGTTACGATATGATAACGGTATCAAAGCTGTCTATAAGATGGTAGATACCTGCGCGGCAGAGTTTTCCGCTTCTACCCCTTACTACTATTCCGTTTACGGAGGAGAGTGTGAAAGTGCGGGAAGAATTTTTATGCTGTCTGAGGACGACAGCCAAGAAATTCTAAGTTCCGCACCGAAGGACGCCAATGCAGCGTTCTTCCAAGACAATTCTGAGAAGCGGAAGAAGGTTTTGGTACTGGGTTCCGGCCCTATCCGCATCGGACAGGGTATCGAATTTGACTATTGTTCCGTACATGCCACATGGGCATTTTCCAAGGCAGGTTACGAGACCATTATCATCAACAATAATCCGGAGACGGTAAGTACCGACTTTGATATTGCGGATAAGCTGTATTTTGAGCCTTTGACTCCCGAAGATGTAGAGTCTATCGTAAATATTGAGCATCCGGACGGAGCTGTGGTACAGTTCGGCGGACAGACTGCCATTAAGCTGACAGAGAGCCTGATGAAGATGGGTGTACCGATTCTGGGTACGAAGGCTGAGGATGTGGACGCTGCAGAGGACAGAGAGTTGTTTGATAAAATTCTGGAGCAGACACAGATTCCACGTGCCGCAGGGGGTACCGTATACACGGCGGAGGAGGCGAAAGCGGTTGCCAATCGTTTGGGATATCCCGTTCTGGTACGGCCTTCCTATGTGTTGGGCGGCCAGGGCATGCAGATTGCCATCTCCGATCAGGAAATTGAGGAATTCATGGAGATTATCAACCGTATTGCCCAGGATCATCCCATCCTTGTAGACAAGTATCTGCAGGGTAAGGAGATTGAAGTGGATGCGGTATGCGACGGAACCGATATTTTGATACCCGGTATTATGGAGCATATTGAGAGAACCGGGGTTCATTCCGGCGACAGTATTTCGGTTTATCCGGCTCATACCATCGGTAAAATCGTGAAGGATAAGATTGCGGAGTATACCAGACGGCTTGCTATGGCGCTGCATGTCAAGGGACTGATTAACATCCAGTTTATTGCCATCGGTGAGGATGTGTATGTCATTGAGGTAAATCCCCGTTCTTCCCGTACCGTGCCTTATATCAGTAAGGTGACGGGTATTCCGATTGTAGACCTGGCAACAGAGGTCATTATCGGAAAGACAATCAGGGAGCTGGGATATAAGCCGGGACTTCAGCCGGAGGCAGAATACTATGCCATCAAGATGCCTGTTTTCTCTTTCGAGAAGATTCGCGGAGCGGAAATCAGCCTTGGACCTGAGATGAAGTCTACCGGTGAGTGTCTGGGTATCGCAAAGACCTTCCATGAAGCACTGTATAAAGCATTCCTGGGAGCCGGTGTGAATCTGCCCAAGTATAAAAATCTGATTATGACCGTGAAAGACGCGGACAAAGGCGAGGCAATCGAAATCGGACGCCGCTTTGAAAAGCTGGGTTATACCATTTATGCCACAAGAAGTACGGCAGCAGCCCTAAATGAAGCCGGAGTGAAGGCAAGAAAGGTGAATAAGATTTCTCAGGAGTCTCCCACGGTTATGGACCTGATTTTGGGACATAAAATTGACCTTGTCATCGATACGCCGACTCAGGGACGTGATAAGACAAGAGATGGTTTCCTGATTCGACGTACCGCTATTGAGACCGGAGTTAATGTTATTACTGCCATGGACACGGCAAGAGCACTGGTCAGCAGCCTGGAGAGCAAAGAAAGCGACGAGTTGTTGACCCCCATTGACATTGCACACATGTAAAGCCAATATAATGTAAAATCAATGTAATATGAGGAAGCCTGCACGCACATAAGCGTACAGGCTTTTTTCATTTTAATTGGGCGGGCGGCTTGCGAATGACGGCAAATGAATGCAAATTGCACGGAAAGTTGGCGAAACCGCTTGACATAGTATTAAAAACTATGTATTGTAATTAGGAACGCATAAATAAGCGCTTTATGTTTTAAAATAATTATGTTATCATGGAAAAGCATGAGACAGGAAACAGGAGAGAAACCGGATGAATCAATTTGAATACATAGTAGCGGATATTGACGGTGATTATGCACATCTGAAGCGGACTGATATAGAGTCCGATGAACTGAAGCTTGTTGCAAGGGCGCTTTTGCCGCCGGAAATTACCGAGGGAACAAAGCTGCTTTATCAGTGGATGCAGTATAGTATTATGGAATAGTTACTGCTGAAAAAGGCATTATACTGAAGTGAGGCAGAGAAATATATGATTAATATTTTGCTATGCGGAAATAAGAGAGTATTTGACGGGGCTTTGACTCAGTTGATTTCCATGACCAACAGAACAAAAGAGCCCCTTCATGTATTCCTGATGACCATGAATCTGGAGAGAGTGAGAGAGGATTTTGTCTCCATTACCGACGAACAGGTGGATTTTCTGAATCAGGTACTTCGAGGGAAGAACCCGGAGAATGTGGTGGAAAAGCTGGATGTGACGGACTTGTATGAACAGGAGTTTCATCAGTGCGTCAATGAAACGGCTTACTGTACGCCTTACACACTGCTTCGCCTGCTGGCGGATTTGATTCCTGAAATACCGGATAAGCTGTTGTATCTGGATATCGATATCATGATAGCCAACGATATCAATAAGCTCTGGGGTATTGATGTGACTGATTACGAATACGCGGCGGTAAAGGAAAAGTACGGCTGTTGGCTGATTCGGCCGGATTACTTTAATGCGGGTATGCTTCTCATGAATATGGCGAAGATAAGGGAGACAGGGCTGTTAGCAAAGGCAAGAGAACTGATTCGGACGAAAAAGCTGCTTTTTGCGGACCAGTCCGCAATCTTCAAATCTACAACCCGGAAGAAGCTGCTTCCCAGAATTTACAATGAGCAGTCAAAGTTTAATAAAAAGGACACGGTGGTCTGCCATTTTTGTAAGAGACTGATGTTTCTTCCGTATCCTCATACCGAGAATTACAAACAGTGGCAGGTGGAGGAAATTCACAAGTACCTTCACTGTTATACCTTTGACGATGATTTGGATGAGTATTTGACATTGAAAGCTCAATTTGAGAAAGACGACAGAGGAGATAAGAAAAATGAATAAAACAGCAGGCGGAAAAGAAATCCCTATTTTTTTTGCGGTGGATGACGGCTATTGTCCTTTCCTGGCAGTGGCAATTCAATCCATGATTGACAATTCGTCCGCGGAAAATACGTATTTGATTAAAATTCTGAATACAGATGTCAGCGAAGAAAACAAGAAAAAAATAGCAAAATATGAGCGGGACAATGTCCACATCGAATTTGTGGATTTAAATTATTATATTCAGAAGGTGAAGGCTAAGCTGTACACCAGGGATTATTATTCCAAGACCACATATTTCAGGCTTTTCCTGCCCAATCTGTATCCTCAGTATGACAAGGTTCTGTATTTGGACAGCGATATTGTTATTTTGGACGACATTGCCAAGCTTTATAATACCGATATGGGAGACAATCTGGTAGCAGCCGCACCGGATGACATCATTCAATTTAACGAAGTGTTTCAGGTATATGTGGAGAAAGTCGTTGGTGTTGCCGATTATCGAAAATACTTTAATGCCGGCATTTTATTGATGAACCTGGATGAGATGAGAAAGTTTAAGTTCCAGGAGAAGTTTATCTATTCTTTGGACAGAATTACTTTTGCGGTTGCTCAGGATCAGGACTATTTGAACAGACTTTGTAAAGGCCGTGTTAAGCTGATTGACAGAATCTGGAACAGAATGCCCATCGCAGACCCGAAGATTAAGACAGAAAATGTGAAACTGGTTCATTATAATCTGGCTTTTAAACCCTGGCATTTCGAAGATATTCTGTACAAGGAATTTTTCTGGATGTATGCGCAGGAAACAGAGTATTTTGATACCATTCAGAATATCAGAGATAATTACACCGAGGAAGACCGTTTTAAAGATAATCAGTCCCATGACAGACTGATAAAGCTTGCAAAAAAGGAATCCGACTGTGTTGGTGACGACAGAAAGTACAGACGGTAATTTCCGGAGGCTGTCTTGGCGGAATACAGTATATATGTGAGAGGGAAAGATGAAAAACAAGATGAATAAAGGGGCTGTTGCAGTGGATGAACAGCAGACAAAGGTGCCGGAAAAGGCACCTGACAGGTTGGCTGTTCTGGCAAGAATTGAACAATTGGAAAAAGAGGGGAAATTTGATGTGGATGCGGAGGAGGATCCGCCGACACTGCCGTTGGAACCCAATGAAATTGACTATTTAAGAGTGAAGCCTTCCAGCAAAGCCAAGGTAAAACTTTCTTATGCATTGGCTGCAAAATTTGTAGATGGACTGCTGAAAGACAAAAAGCTGATACTGAAAGAAATCAGGGGTATGGAAAATCTGAACGGCTTAAAATCCGGTGCCATTCTCACCTGTAATCATTTCAATCCGTTTGACTGTTTTACAGTGGAGCAATTGTTCCGCATTTCGGAGCATAATGGAAAGAAACAGCTGTTTAAGGTAATACGTGAGGGAAATTATACGAATTTTCCCGGCTTTTACGGTTTTCTGTTCCGTAACTGCAATACACTGCCCTTAAGCCAGAATAAGAAAACCATGTACAATTTCCTAAAAGCCGTGGACACCATTCTCCGGAGAGGTGATTTTATTCTGATCTATCCTGAGCAGAGCTTATGGTGGAATTATCGAAAGCCCAAGCCGTTAAAGAACGGAGCTTTTAAATTCGCGGCAAAAAACCATGTGCCGGTGCTGCCTATTTTTATTACCATGGAGGACAGCGATACTTACGGTCCGGACGGATTCCCCATACAGGAATATACGGTATTTATTGAAAAACCGATTTATCCCGGGGATAATCTTACCGAGCGGGAGCAGGTGACTGCCATGCGGGATGAAAATTATGCCGTCTGGAAGAGGATATATGAAGAGTTTTACGGAATTCCGCTGGAATACACCACCCAAATACCGGAGGACGGCAATACAGACGGGGCAGCAGAATGAGAGAAGCTGTAAAAAAGAAAAGGATTATTTACTACTCAGATGAACTGAATGATGAGTTTTCGGAGGCTCAGATAACCCCCAGAGTTATCGATAAGGATTTTCGATATTTTCATAACAAGTTGTGGGATATCTGCTCGTTGGTGATACAGAATGTACTCAGTATGCCTATCAAGCTTTTATACCAGAAATATAAGTTCCATCTGAAATATGTGGGCAGAGAAAAGCTGAAGGAATGTCGTGACAGAGGATACTTTATCTACGGAAATCATACCCAGCCTTTTGCGGATACCTTTATTCCCAGCGTGGCCAATTATCCTCACCGGAATTTCTTTATCGTCAATCCGGAGAATGTATCCATGCCGGGAATGCATGTGTTGGTGGAAATGCTGGGGGCAATTCCCATCCCCTGCGATATTGGCGGTATGAAGAATTTTGTAAGGGCGGTGGAGGATAAGATAAAGAGGAATTACTCCGTTACAATATATCCGGAAGCCCATATCTGGCCTTACTATACAGGAATAAGACCGTTTACGGCGGTATCTTTTCAGTATCCGGTAAAGCTGAATTGCCCGGTATATGCGTTGACGAACACCTATCATGAGAGAAAGGGAAAGCCGGGAAAGGTGAATATTGTTACCTACATTGACGGACCTTTTTTCCCCGATGAAGACCTGAAACCCAAGGAAAGGCAACAGGAGTTGCGGGACCGGGTTTATCGGTGTATGACAGAGCGTAGTCTGGAAAGCGATATTGAGGTCATTCAGTACAGAAGGGCACAGGAAAATCAGTGGGAAGAAACTGAGAAAAAGATACAGGATGTATCCCAACATAATACAGATTAATCAGGCGTGTCGGACAGGTTCCGACACGTTTTTAACATTTGAGACCGATATTTTTACCTCTTACGCAGGACATATTTACAGATTTTGAATTATCTGTATACTGTAATTGTAAGCAGTTATGAAAACCGCCGCGGCAGAAAAGGAAATGATATGAAGGTAAAAATAGAAATTGAGGAGGGTCTGGAGGAGGAAGAAGTAGTCATCCGGTGCGGAAGCCTGAATGATTCTGTTATCAGTCTTCAGAACTACATATCAAAACAGAACAACGGCAAGCGGTGTCTGACCCTTACAAGCGGTGAAACGGATTTCTTTGTACCGATAGAGGAAATCTATTTCTTTGAGACGGAAGGGCGGGAGCTGCGGGCCCATACGGCTGACAGGATATTTACATGCGGCTATAAGCTTTATGAACTGGAGGAACTGCTGCCGGGAAGCTTCATGAGAATATCAAAATCAACCATTGCCAATCTGGATTATATATATTCTATTACCAGAAACCTGACAGCTTCCAGTGTGGTGGAATTTGTGGGGAGCAATAAGAGAGCCATGGTATCCAGAGGCTATTATAAGCTTCTGGTGGAACGATTAAAGAACAGAAAGCTTGGAAAGTAAAGCAGTATTGTCATGCGTAAAAAGCATGTGAAAGGAAGCGTGCGGTGCATGCGGAAAGAGGTTAAGTATGAACGAAATTGAAGTATCAATTGGACAGGACGGAGAGAAGAAAAAAATGGGAAAAAGAGGAAGAAAAATATTTTGGGGTATGGTTCTTGTATTCGGAACCATTGCATTATTAGCCAATAAACTGGGATATCTCGGAGGAATCGGATTTTGGTCCATTGCCATATCCATTGTGTTAGCAGCAATTTTCATTGACGGTATGATTAAGCGCAGCTTTGGTGAGATGTTGTTTTCCATTGCCTTTTTCATCATTGCAAACGATGAAATGTTAGGATTGGAGGCAATCACGCCGTGGCCGGTTCTGTTGGCAGCGTGCGCACTGACCATCGGACTGAAGATGTTGTTCCCCCGTTTCGGGAAACGCCATCATATCCTGATAAACGGGAAAAGTGCAAAAACGGTCAGCACGGAAAACCGCGAGGGCAGCAGTGTCTACTACGAGAATGCCTTCGGAAGCACCGTGAAATATATTACCGGTGAGGTATCGGAAGTGAATATGGAGAACAGCTTTGGCGGTATCGAGGTCTACTTCAGTGATGCTGTTTTGGTCAACAACACAGCCAGAGTACATGTGGAATCTTCCTTTGGTGGTGTGGAACTGTATGTTCCTTCGGATTGGAAAGTGATGATGAACGTAGATACTTCCTTCGGAGCTGCGGAGGAGACGGGACATTGTAATCCCAGCGGGGAGAATACATTGTATGTTGAGGGGGAAGTTTCCTTCGGAGGGTTGGATATTAAATACATCTAAAAGAAACAGATTTCATAAATGCGCGGAGCTCTGCTTTTGCGGGGCTCCGTTTCTATATGCAAAATTAAGGTAAAAGGGGAAGAAAAATGAGTAAATCAAGCGGCGGATCAATCAAAAGATATCGGGAGAGCTTTTTTCATAAGAACAAAATAAACTATTTACTTACCATATTGGCAACCATTGGCAGCAGCATTTTATCGGTAGTCTTGGCAAGCTTTTTAAAAGGACTGATGGATTTGGCAAGCAGCGGCAATATGGAGCAGCTGAAGCATTTCATTGTTCTTACAGTGGCTTTGATTGTAGGATATGGAGCTGATTTCCTGATTCTGAGGGCAGCTAAATTTAATTTTATGAAAAAGGCGGTGGAAGGATACCGCAATACAGCCTTTGCGGATATTACAGCAAGGAGCATCGGTTCCTTTGGAAAGGACAACAGCAGTACATATATATCCGCATTGACCAACGATGTGACATCCATTGAAAATAACTATCTGCTGGCACAATTTGACTTGCTGGAGCAGATATTGACAGCTGTGCTGGCGCTGGGGATGATGATTTACTACAGCTGGTCCATGACTCTGGTTGTGATTGTACTATGTGTTCTGCCCATTGCCGTCTCCATGGTGTTTGGCAGCAAGGTGGCGGAGCAGGAGCAGGAAATCAGTAACCGGAATGCGGGCTTTATGGCTATGGTCAAGGACCTGCTCAGCGGCTTCGGTGTGGTAAAAAGCTTTCAGGCGCAGACAGAGGCTACAGCGCTCTATGGGGGAAAGAACCATGAGTTGGAACAAATCAAATGTAAACGGCGCAAGACAACGCAATTGATACAGATTATTTCCGGATTGGCAGGTTTCCTGGTGCAGATTGGTGTATTTATCTTTGGCGCATATCTTGCCATCGAGGGACAAATTACTGCCGGTGTGGTGGTAGCCTTTGTACAGATGATGAATTATATTCTTTCGCCCATTAACCAGTTACCGGTGCTGCTGGCAAACCGAAAAGCAGCAATAGGACTGATGGAAAAACTCAGTAAATGCTGTGAGAAAAGCGGAGAGCAGCAGAGACAGGAGAAGGTTGAGGATGTGGGACGCGGTATCCGCTTTGAACACGTGAACTTTTCCTATGAGGAAGAAAAACCTGTACTGAAGGATGTCAGCGTGAATTTTGAAGCCGGGAAGAGCTATGCAATCGTAGGCGGCTCTGGTTCGGGTAAGTCTACCATGTTGAATCTGATTATGGGCAGTTATCCGGAGTATGAGGGCAGCGTCACCATGGGGGATAAAGAGCTGAGCCAGGTCAACACGGACAGCATCTTTGATCTGGTAGCTGTCATTCAACAGAATGTGTTTATCTTTGATGATACCATACGAAGGAATATCTGTATGTTTAAGGAATTTCCCGGTGAACTTGTAGAATCCGCAGCGGAGAGAGCCGGCTTAAAGAATCTGATTCGGGAAAAAGGATGGGATTACGATTGCGGAGAAGGCGGTTCCCATCTGTCCGGCGGTGAAAAACAGCGGATTTCCATTGCCAGAAGTCTGCTTAGAAAATCACAGGTATTGCTGGTAGATGAAGCGACTTCCGCGCTGGATGCCGAAACGGCTGACAGCGTCACAAATGCCATTCTGGATATCGAAGGGCTGACAAGGCTTGTGGTAACCCATAAGCTGGAGGAAAAGACGCTGGCACGGTTTGATGAAATTGTGGTGATGCGCAACGGCAGGGTGGAGGAACTTGGAACTTTTGAAGAATTGATGAACAAAAAGGATTACTTCTATTCCTTGTACCAGGTCAGCAGAGAGTAAAACATCATAGTTGATCATCTTTCGGCAGAACGACCGGCGTTGCGGGACAGTAGTCAGATGAAAGCTGCGCAAAAAATGTCATAATTTTGCAAGAAAATGACGCGACAGAAAAAGACCTGTAACGTATGCTGAGGATATAGTTACTCTGCCTTGTACAGAGGAGAGTGATGTGCCAGAGCGGCGGAAAGGCAGGTCTTGTATGAGTGAAAAAAGAGTTTATCATAATCCGGTACAAAGAGGATTTTTTCCGGATCCTTCGGTGATTCGTGTGGGGGATGACTACTATATGGTGAATTCCAGCTTTCAGTATTTCCCGGCTATCCCCATTTCCCATTCCAGGGACATGGTGCATTGGCACATTGTGGGCCATGCCATCTCCAATCCGGAGTGGCTGGATATCAGTGATATCAGGGACTCCCACGGTATCTGGGCACCGGATATCTCCTATGTGGACGGTAAGTTTTATATCTTTGCCACGCTTCGGCTCAATGCCGACGGCAAGAGGGACAATAATGTGATGCGCAGGCAGCTTGTGATGGTAGCAGATAAGCCGGAAGGCCCTTACAGCAAGCCGGTTTGTCTGGAGGTGGACAATATTGATCCTTCCCACTTTGTGGACGATGACGGAAAAAGGTACATGGTGATTGCCAAGGCTGCGCAGACGGTTCCCCTGTCAGCAGATTCCCTCAGCGTTGCGGGGCCTATGAAAACGGCATGGGACGGGACGGGAGAGCGATGCTCCGAAGGTCCCCACATCATGAAAAAGGACGGATATTATTATGCTATTGTTGCGGAGGGGGGTACCGGCTACGGGCATGGTATCAATGTGGCGAGAAGCACCTCTCTTTACGGAAAGTATGAGAATTCGCCTTATAATCCTGTCATGCGGCAAAAGGACCCGGCGGCTCCTATCCAGAGAGCGGGTCACGGAAAGCTGGTACAGGATCAGAACGGGAAATGGTGGTGCTACTATCTTTGCGGCAGACCCAATCAGGGAAATTACACCACCGTCGGCAGAGAATCCGCACTGGATCCGGTACAATGGACAGAGGACGGCTGGTTTACCGTAAACGAAGGGAAAGGTCCCAGCCTTACCCAGGAGGCTCCCGATTTGCCGGAATGTGTATTTGAAAGAAATTTGTTTGACGATTTCAATGACACAAAGCTGAATTTGGAATGGGAGTTTGTGCGAAACCCGGATAACGGTTCCTGGAGTCTGACGGAGCGCCCCGGATATTTCCGTATCTGGACAAGAGACGGACAGCTGGGCGAAATCCGCGCAAAAAATACACTTTTGCGCAGAGAACAGGAGCTTTCCTACACAGCGGAGACAAAGGTGGAGTTTTATCCCGACAAGGACGGAGAGCAGGCGGGTCTGACCTGCTATTACAGCACAGCTACTTATGCCAGATGCGCAGTTTGCTTTGAAGGCGGCAGGAAGCTGCAATTGGTCATCAACCGAAACCATGGCGAGGAGCTTATGGCAGAGGTGGAAAATGTGAAAGAGGCTCCGATATACCTGAAGGTCATTGTGGATAAATTGACAAGAACTTTTTATTACAGCTACGAAGGGAAGGAATGGACAAAGATTGGATGCCTGGAAAACTGTATTTATCTCTGCGACGAAGGGGTACCGGACGACCCTAAACGCCACACCGGTACACTGGTTGGCATTTATGCCAACAACGGCGGCTGCGGAAGCAGAAAGGCCGCGGACTTCGACTATTTTAAATATGAAGATTAGGTACGAAAAGTCCCTCTGTTACGATTTGAACAGAGGGACTTTCCTATCTTACTTTGCAGTCATGGTTTACTTCAAAATTGCGGTCCAACGCATTCTTTGTAAACAACTTTAACAATTTCGGCATCTTTTATTTCCTGAGAGGCGGCTTGTACAACGAGGGATATTTCCTGGCAAGCGATACGGATTTGTTGATCAACTGGCTTTACAATCTGTC
>JALEIR010000092.1 GCA_022769665.1 Lachnospiraceae bacterium
AGCAAGGAGAATCGACAAGGTCAGATTATCCGATGCAAAGGAGTGGCTCATCAAATTACAGCAGGAGGATAAAAAGAGTTTCTCAGCAATTCATTCGATCAGAGGTGTTGTGAGACCTGCATTTCAGATGGCAGTTGATGATGATATTTTAAGGAAGAATCCTTTTGAGTTTCAGCTGGCAACGGTACTGGTGAATGACGCTGTTACTCGTGAGGCCATTACAAGGAAACAGGAAAGAACTTTCCTCGAATTTATTAAAAATGATGCGCACTACTGCAAGTATTATGACGGTATGTACATTCTGTTTAAGACAGGGATGCGTATTTCGGAGTTTACAGGTTTGACGCTGAAGGATCTGGACATGGAAAACAGAACCATCAATATCGACCATCAGCTTCAGAAGACCGGGACGTTGGTTTATATCGATACTACGAAAACTTACGCCGGTACCAGAGTGATTCCGATGCAGGACGATGTGTATGAATGCTTTCAGAATATCATCAAGGCGAGACCTAAGCTTAAGGTGGAGCCGATGATTGATGGTTACTCAGGCTTCCTTTGCTTTGACAAGGACGGTAAGCCAATGGTGGCTATGCACTGGGAGAAGTACTTCCAGCATGCAGTTGATAAGTACAACAGCATTTATCGCATTCAGCTTCCGAAGATCACACCTCATGTATGCAGACACACGTACTGCTCTAATATGGCAAAGTCCGGAATGAATCCAAAGGTGCTTCAGTATTTGATGGGTCATTCGGATATCAGCGTCACTCTCAACACCTATACTCATCTTAAGCTGGATGATGCAAGAGAAGAGGTTGAGAAGCTTGCTAAGAAGCAGGCAGAGGCTGAGACAGAGCTGAAGCAGCTGGGTATGAAGGAAGATTCACATCAGGTGATTAAACTTGGCAAGAGTGGTTGATAGACCAGAGAATACAATGGCTTTTATAAAAAATCAGCCATTGCTGAGCGGCAAATATCAGCAAAAAAAGCCGATGGTCTAAACTTGAAATCATAGACCATTTTAGACCAATATTTAGACCATTTGATGGAATAAACATGCCGAGATAAGCCAAAATAAGCCGAGATATGTAAAAAAGGTCAGCAGACTGAAAAAGTGCGCGAATGCTTGAAAAACAAGGAAAAACCGAGATAATCCGAGATAAGTTAGGAGTTAAAAATATATGATACGCGTGTTATTCATCTGCCACGGCAACATCTGTCGTTCCCCCATGGCGGAATTTGTCCTTAAGGATATGGTTTCCCGAGCCGGCATTGCGGACCGGTTTTATATAGCTTCCGCGGCTACGAGTACCGAGGAAATCTGGAACGGGATTGGAAACCCAGTCTACCCTCCCGCCCGGGAGGAGCTTGCAAGACACGGCATTAGCTGTGAGGGTAAGCGGGCGGTACAGCTGGTAAAGAGTGACTATGGGAAATATGATTATCTGATTGGCATGGACAGCGCCAATATCCGCAATATGCAGCGAATGCTGGGCGGGGATCCGGATGGAAAAGTGTACAAGCTTCTTTCCTTTGCCGGTCTTGACAGGGATATTTCGGACCCCTGGTATACAGGAAATTTTGACGAGACGTACCGTGATGTATGCCTGGGATGCAGCGGTTTTTTAGAGTATTTACGCGAAAAAGCGTTGTTGTAATATGTCGAAGAATATGCTACCATGAAATAAGGGAATTAGTATCCTTACAGATGGGGGATTATGCATGAAGTATTTGTTTGTAGCCCTGTGCTGCATGGTAGTATTGCTTTTAATTTGGATAAATAGAGTGCGAAAAAGCGAAGCGGAACTGAAGAAGCCCATTCTGCATCTTCTTTGGCTGGCTGTTTTCATGGTAGTAATCAAGGGAATTTTTCTGATTTGTGAAAACAGAATTACGGCAACGCTGGCTATCGGCTGCTATTATTCCGGTATAGACTGGCTTCTTATTGTCTTACTTTCTTATGAGGAAGCTTATACTCAGATATTCAGGGGAAACAAGGTGTTCAAGCGGGTGACATACGGCTTGGCGGCGCTGGACAGTCTGAGTATGTTCTTAAATGTGTTCTTTGGCCATATCTTTGTTGTGGTTCAGCATGTTTACAGCGACGGGTATGATGAATGGAGCATTATACGTTCTACAGTTCCGTTTACCCTGCATCTTGTCTTTACTTATGTGTTGGTGATACTTTGTGTGTCGCTGTTGGTGGAGAAGACTGTCAGGACGCCTGCCACTTACCGGAGAAAGTATCTGGTCGTTTTGATTTTGCTTTTGATTACGGTAGTGGTGAACGGCATCTGTATGCTGGCAAAATCACCCTATGATATTTCTGTATTTTTCTATTGCGCGCTGGGGATACAGATGAGCTATTATTCGCTTTTTTATAATCCCAAGGGCTTGATAGACAGCACTATGGCGCTTGTTGTGGCTGACATCAGCGATGCAGTGTTTTGCTTTGATATTCGGGGAAAATGTGTATATACTAACAAAATGGTGGGAGAATATTTCGGATCGGATACGAATTTCGATGTTGTGAATTTAATGTTCGAAGACCGGATTAAGGAATACAGTAAGAGCGAACAGGAGTCGGCACAGTATAAAGTCCAGCGGGAGATGGATGGAAAGCTTCGGTTTTTCGATGTATCATATCATAAGCTTTCGGATAAAAAGCATCGGTATATCGGCTGCTTCTTTACATTGCGTGACCGGACGGAGGAAATTGAAAAATTCAAGGAAGAGCATTACCGCCTGAGTCATGATAAGCTGACGGGATTGTTCAACAGGGAGTATTTCTTTGAGGCTGTTGAAAAGGTACTGGCGGCAAATCCTGACGTGGAGTACACGATGGTATGCTCCAATATCAAGGGCTTTAAACTTTACAATGATTTGTTCGGCGAGAAGAAGGGTGACGAGGTCCTGAAGATGGAAGCGGAGCTCCTGATGCAGAATGCGGGAGACAACACGGTATACGGAAGAATCTCCGGCGATGAATTTGCAATCTTGGTACCCACAAAGTTGTTTACTCCGGATATATTTATTCATAATATTAATTTGCTGAAGGAACGCTTCAACAGCAGTCAATATCAAATGCATATTTACATAGGTATTTATGAGATCCATGACAAGACGGAACCTGTGTCTGTTATGTGTGACAAGGCAAAGCTTGCGATTGAGTCTCATCGGGGAGATTATAACGCTGTTGTTACAAGCTATGACAAAAAGCTTTTGGCGAAATCCCTGTATGAGCGGAAGATTGTGGGAGAGTTTGACAGAGCGTTGGAGCGCGATGAATTCTGTATGTTCCTGCAGCCGCAGATTGCTTCGGACGGCAGGGTACTGGGAGCGGAAGCGCTTGTGCGTTGGCAGCATCCGGAAAGAGGTCTGGTATTCCCCGGGGATTTCATCGGCGTTTTTGAGAAGACCGGCTTGATTTATCGTCTGGACAGGTATATGTGGGAGCAGGCAGCGAAGAAGCTTCGGGAGTGGAAAGATACGGGAAAAGAGGATATGCATATTTCCGTTAATATTTCCGCTAAGGATTTTTACCACATGGATATCTATCGTGAACTGACGGGACTGGTAGAAAAATACGACATTGCGCCGGAGAATCTGAAGCTGGAAATTACAGAGACGGCGTTGATGACAGAGATGAAAAATCAGGCTGATTTGCTGGGACGGCTTCGTGAATTCGGATTCCGGATTGAGATAGATGATTTCGGAAGCGGTTATTCTTCTTTGAATATGTTAAAAAATATTGATGTGGATATCGTGAAAATCGACATGGGCTTCTTGGATAAGACGGAGAGGCTGGAGCGCGGAGAATCAATCCTGAACAGTATTATTCTGTTAATAAAGAATCTGGGCATGGGTGTGATTACGGAAGGTGTTGAAACCAGAGAACAGGTTGACAGTCTGTTGGGAATGGGCTGTAACATGTTCCAGGGTTACTATTTCGCAAAACCCATGACAATTGAAATGTTCGAAGAAAAATATAAGTAGACAAAAGAAGGGTCTGTACCTATATCAGGTGCAGACCCTTCATCAGTAAGCTGTTACACATTGCTGCGATTTCCTCCGGCGGTTTTGGCGACGGATGATTCAGCCAGGTTTCGATGATGCCGATACAGCCGGAGATAATGAAGGATTCGATATACACGAGGTCCTGATTTCCGTTCTTAACGTCCGGTATATTGTAGATGCGGTCCTTGACCAGACCTTTCATCCGATTGACAAAAGCCAGGTCCCCGTGAGGCCCCATGGTTACCTTCGCAAAGTCCCTGTTCCTTTCCAGAAAAGCAAAAATCTCCTGTAATGTAGTCTCGGAGGAAATAGCCTCCGTTGTGAGAGTGCGATCTAAAATTTCGTTGAACTCTGTGAAAAGTTCATCTTCCATTTTCCCAAGCATATCATAGATGTCATTGTAATGAAGATAAAAGGTTCCTCTGTTGATATCTGCCAAGTCCGACAATTCTTTTACGGAAATATCCTTGATATCTTTGGTTTCCATAAGCTGAATAAGGCCTTGCCGTAGTAAAGCTCTGGTTCTGCGGATGCGTCGGTCTGTGACGTTGCTATTATTACCGGTTTCGTTCATATAATCTGCTCACCTGAATTCTAAACATTTTATGAAATAATCGACATACTTATCTGTAAGTGTCTATAAACACACGTTTGTTAAAAAAGTGTGCATTGTCTTTTCGGTAAGTTTTATTATAATTACTCTAGAAAAGAAAATCAACAAATGTTCATTAAAAAACAGGGATACAAACAAACATCAAAGTATGAAGGACGGGTATTATGGCGCAGGAGAAAGAAAAGAAGGATGAATCCTTTATGATAAAGCTGTCCACCTTGATTGTGGACAAACGAAAGGGGTTTTATCTGATTTTTATCGTGCTGATTATTTTCAGCGTAATCTATATGAACAAGGTGAAGGTAAATAACGACCTGACGACCTATCTGCCGGAGACAACGGAGACAAGGCAGGGCCTTGACCTGATGGACCAACAGTTCATTACATACGGCACCGCGCGGATTATGGTCTGTAATGTGACAGCACAGGAAGCGCAGAAGCTGGCCGACCGTTTGGAACAAGTAGAAGGTGTCAGTATGCTGACTTACGATGACTCGGAAGATCATTATCATGACATGGAGGCATTGTATGATGTCACTTTCCGGGCGGAGTCGGAGACGGAAGACGCCCAGGAGTATCTGAATGGTGTGTTGGAGGAATTGAAGGGCTATGATGTCTATTATTCCTCAGATATTGGGCAGGAGGAGAGAGACGCCGATGACCTGAATCATGACATGATTATTATCCTGCTGCTGGCGGGCGTGGTAATCGTGGCGGTACTGTTGTTTACCTCAACCACCTACGCGGAAATCCCGGTATATCTGACTACTTTTATTGTTGCAGCCATTTTGAATAAGGGTAGTAACTTTATCTTTGGAACCATCAGCTTTGTAACCGATTCTATCGCAGTGGTACTGCAGTTGGCGCTGGCTGTGGATTATGCCATTATTCTCTGCCATCGGTTTATGGAGGAGCATGAGGACAAGGATGCCAGGGAGGCGGTAATTGTTGCATTGAGCAAGGCGATACCTGAAATTTCTTCCAGTTCTTTGACGACTGTCTCAGGTATGGTTGCCATGATGTTCATGCAGTTTAGAATCGGTTATGATATGGGTATTGTGTTGGCAAAGGCAATTGTCCTAAGCCTGATATCCGTATTTTTCCTGATGCCGGGGCTCCTGCTGACCTTTGCCGGAGCAATCGATAATTCCCATCACAAAAGCTTTGTGCCAAAGATTACGGCAGTGGGTAAATTCTGTGTACATACAAGATTTCTGATTCCGCCTCTTTTTGTGGTGGTTGTGATTGGCGCTGCCGTTATCTCGGGGAAAACTAATTATGTGTACGATGTGAACAGTCTGGAGTCCAAAACCATGAGTGACAACAAGTTTTCCGTTTCCATGGTAAATCAGGAATTCGGAACCATAAATCAGTTGGCAGTCATGGTTCCCAACGGGGATTATGAGAAGGAAGCCCAAGCCCTGAAGACCCTGGAATCTATGGATGAAGTCAATTCCTGTATGGGACTTGCCAATATAGAGGCCATGGATGGCTATATGCTGACCCAGCAGCTTTCGCCGAGAGAGTTTTCCGAACTGATAGATTTGGATATTGAGGTGGCGGAATTGCTCTATTCGGCTTATGCGGTGGATGACAGCAATTACGGCGCATTGTTGAACGGAGTGGATGAGTATAAAGTTCCCTTAATTGACATGTTTCTCTTTATCTACGACCAGAAGGAGAAGGGAAATATTACACTGGAGGAGGAGCTGGAAGAGACGCTGACGGATGCTTATTCCCAGATTAGTATTGCCAGAGACCAGTTACTGGGAGAGGACTACAGCCGTTTTGTTTTGGAACTTTCCGTGCCTGTGGAGGGAGAGGCTACCTATGAGGCTTTGGAGAGAATCCGGGAGACGGTTGCCCGGTATTATAATTACGATGATATTGTCCTGGCGGGAAATTCAACCAGCAATAAGGATTTGAGCGAATCCTTCGGTGTGGATAATACGATTATCACTGTGTTGACTGCGTTGTTTGTCATGATTATCCTGCTGTTTACGTTCCAGTCAGCGGGACTCCCCGTTTTGCTGGTACTGACAATTCAGGGAAGTATCTGGATGAACTTTTCACTCCCCTTCCTCACCGGGGAATCCGTGTATTTCCTGGGATATCTGGTGGTATCAGCCATACAGATGGGCGCGACCATAGACTATGCTATCGTGATTACCAGCAGGTACATGGATTTGAAGACGTATATGCCGATTAAGAAGGCCATCGTGGAAACGCTGAACCAGGCGTTCCCCACCATTGTCACCAGCGGTTCCATGTTGGTTGCCGCAGGTTTTATTATCAGCAATATTTCCTCCAATGCCGTGGTGGCTGCGATTGGTCTGGCCCTGGGAAGAGGTACACTGACTTCTATTGCACTGGTACTGTTGGTGCTGCCGCAGACCCTTCTGGTGGGAGATATCATTATCGAAAAGACGGCGTTCAACCTGAAACGTGAGATGGTGAAACCTTTGCCTACGGGAGGAAGAATCCGCATGTCCGGTCGTATCAAAGGATATATAAACGGAGTGATTGACGGAGAGTTCACCGGAGTGATTGACGGCGAGATGGGTGCTGTGGTACGGGCAAAGGACAGCGTGGAACAAGTTGACCATAAAAGTCAAAATGATTCCGGCAAGATGCTTCAAATAGAGTCTTCAATGACGGAAAATGACGAAAACGACACAGAAGTAAATGCGCAGGAGGTGGCGGAAAATGAGGAACAGTAGAAGGTTTATGACACATGTGTCTCTTGTGCTGTGCAGTGCTTTGCTTTTTGCGCAGGCTGTGCCTGTCTATGCTGCCGGGGGGGATAAGACCTATGGGGAGTATCGTTCGGGAGAGGTATGGGTAGAGCAGCTCCCGGCAGAAAGCGGATATACCGTAATCTCTGTTTTTGACGAGGCAGATTTGGCGGAACTGGCAGAAGACTGTGAACTGGATTCCTGGTCTGTAGACAAATATGTGAAACTGGAAAATGACATCGTGTTGTCGGAATACAGCGACTTGATGATTCCCACATTCGGAGGTATATTTGACGGCTGCGGTTACTCGATTTCGGGTTTGCGCATCGATGCCACCGGTTACGCAGTAGGTTTATTCCGCTATATCAGGCAGGGAGCAGTTGTGAGGAATCTTTCGGTATCGGGATATGTTTATCCGGAGGGAAGCAAGAGCCGGGCCGGCATCCTTGCAGGAGTGAATTACGGAAAAGTGATGAACTGTTCTGTCTCCGGCAGTATTGTTGGAAAAGAAGCAGTGGGCGGAGTTGTGGGAATCAACGATGCCTCCGGAGAAATCAGACGCTGCAGCTCCCGTGCAACGGTGAACGGAGAGCATTATGTGGGAGGCATCTGCGGCAGTAATTACGGAACCCTGAACAATTGCTCTAACTCCGGGGAAATCAATACTTACAGTGCGGAAGTGACATACAATCTCGACGATATTTCCGCGGAGAATTTAGAAACCATCAACAGTATGGAAAATGTGGCGGCACACACCGATACGGGCGGCATAGCAGGATATTCTGAGGGAAAGATTTATTACTGCTCCAATACCGGTACTGTGGGTTATCAGCATGTGGGATATAACACAGGCGGTATTGTGGGAAGGCTGCATCAGGGATATCTTCAGAATTGTACCAACAGCGGAAATGTGCTGGGCAGGAAGGATGTGGGAGGCATTGTCGGACAGATGGAGCCTTTCCTGGAAATACAGTATCTGGACGACAAGTTGAAGGAGATAGACAGGGAAACAGACAAGCTGTTGGAACTGTTGGATCAGACACAGCAGGATCTCAACAGTTACGGGAAACAGGCATCTGCATTGACCAAGAGTCTCACAACCAGTTTGAAAAATGCATCCGCTGCCGGAGGAAATTTGGTAGCCGCAGCAAATGAGCTTTGGTATATTTACAATCAGGAATTGACGGGAGTCGGCAATGACCTGGAACGGCTAAATACGGATTTGGAAAATCAAAGTGAGTCGGACAAAGAAAGCGGAAACACCACAGAGCATGTTATCGAAAACGGACTGGTCAGCGGCGGTGATATCACCATTACAATTCCGGACGATACCGAGAGCTACCGCGCAGCACTGCGCCGTTTTGCGGACAGCACAGGCACTCATATCACGAATATGACAAAGGCATCCACAGACAGAAGCGGCGGAATTACGGAGAATCTGCAGACGCTGAATCGTGAGATGGAGGCGGCAGGAAACGATTTGGAAAAGCTTTACGATGTACTGCAGCAGGGAACAGATAAAACCGGAGAAAATATGGATGCCGTTTCCAAGCAGGCAAAGGTTGTCAGAAACTTAATCAGTGAACTGCGGGATGATTTGTTCCGGTATGAGGGAATTTCCGTGGAGGATACCTCCGACGAAGCGGCAGCGGTTGGAGAGGAAACTGAGGAACCGGGCACTCCTAAGGCACAACAGGAGGAGGCATATTATGATACCTCTACCTTCCAACAGGGAAAAATTACACTGTGTGTCAATGAAGGAAATGTTCAGGCTGATACAAATGTGGGCGGAATCGTGGGACAGATTGCGACAGAAGTTGATTTTGACCCCGAGGAGGATGTTACCCTTACCGGAGAAGAAAGCTTTAACATAGAGCAGACGATAAAGGCTGTGGTCCGGGAAAGCCGTAATTTCGGAGAGATTACCGGAAAAAAGGATTATGTGGGCGGAATCGTCGGAAAGGCAGACTTTGGAGCCGTCATTTCCTGTGAGGCCTACGGTGATATATCCAGCACGGGAGGAAGCTATGTGGGAGGCATTGTGGGAGCCTCCGGCTATGCGGTAAGAAGCTGCTATTTTATGGGCGGAATTACGGGAAAGAACTATGTGGGTGGCATTGCCGGAAAGGGATGCGATATTTTTTACAGTATTTCCTATCCGAATCCGGATATGACCGGGGAGTACGGTGGCTCAGTAGCGGGACAACTTGCAGAGGATGGCATCTTAAGCGGCAATTATTATGTCAGAGGTAATCTTCCCGGTGTGGATTCCATCGGTTATGAAGGCGGAGCAACTCCGTTGGAGTATGAGGAGCTTTGCAGGATAGCCGGCGTGCCGGATGCTTTTCTTAACTTTACGGTTACATTTCGGGCGGACGGACAGGAACTGGCTACCTATCACTGCAAATATGGAGATTCTCTGGATGAAAATCTGATTCCCGAAATACCTGAGAAGGAGGGCTGCTACGGAAGCTGGCCGGAGTTTGATTACAGTTTCATCACGGGAAATCAAATTCTGGAAGCGGAATATGTGCCTTGGATTCCGTCCGTTGCAGGAGAAGAGAAGGATGAAAGCGGGAAGCCGCTGATACTGGTACAGGGGAATTTCAAGCCCGGCGTGGTGCTCCGAATGACGGAAAACGGAGACGAAAAGCAGATGGAAATTGTATATACGGATGAAGACGGACGTGTGACAGATGTGTATACGGAACCGGTGAAGGTACGTATTTTATGTGAAGATACCGAACATACTATGGTCGAGTTATGTGACGGAAGCGGCTGGACGGAGGCAGAATGCCGGAGCATCGGCAGCTATCTTGAGTTTTCGATGGAAAAACCGGGAATTTTCAGGGTGACAATTTTACAGGACAGCAGTAAAATGGAGATAGTTGCAGTTGGCGTTTCCGGCTGTGTGCTGTTGCTTGTAATTCTGCTTGCGGTAAAACTGGTAAAGCGTGCGAACAGGAAGCGGCTGCAAAGAAAAGCTGATGCTTCCCGGGAAGAGAGCGTTGAATCCGGGATGACAGCGGATAAAAAGACGAAGAAAGGGTAACGGTTCGGCTTAAGTTGTTACAAAAAAGGGTTACATCATGATTCGGGCAGTGATTTTTGATATGGACGGCACTCTGATTGACACGGAAAAGTATTACAGAATCTTCTGGCCCAAGGCGCTGGCGGAGTTTGGTTATCATATGACAGACGAGCAGGCACTATCCATGCGCAGTCTGGGAAGGCCTTTTGCGCCGGCCCGGCTGAGACAGTGGTTCGGGGAAGAACTGGATTATGATGCGGTCAGGCAGAGAAGAAAGGACATGATGGAAGAATGCCTTGACAGAGAGGGTATCCGGCGAAAACCGGGTGCCCTTGAACTGGTTCAAAGGCTGAAGGCAGACGGAATCACTACGGCAGTCGCTACGGCAACAGATCCGGAGCGAACTGCGAAATACCTGAGACTGACGGGATTGGAGGGATATTTTGACCGACTCATCAGCGCAACCCAGGTGAAGGAAGGGAAGCCTTCTCCCGATATTTATTTATACGCTTGCGAACAGCTCGGCTTAAAGCCGGAGGAATGTCTGGCAGTAGAGGATTCCCCCAACGGAGTATTGTCCGCATACCGGGCGGGTTGCAAGGTCGTCATGGTGCCGGATCAGACTGAAGCCGACGAAGAAACGAAAAAGTATTTGTATGCGGTGGCGGAGAACCTGGATGAGGTGTATGAGATAATTTGAGTTCTTGCATTTTGTAAGCCCGCGTGTTATTATTTTAACGATGACGTCCGGACAAGGGCGCGGCAGTCGTAAAAGACAGCAATCGTGGGAAAAAGGCTGCCTGTTGACAAAGGAGATGCCCTCCGTGGCAGAAAGGAAGTAAGAATAAATGAAACAGGGTTTTGATGACGTAATTACAAAAGTAAAGAATTACAGTATGAAGAAAATAGCTGTGGCTGCGGCGCAGGATTCCGCCGTGCTGGAGGCTGTCAGAGAAGCAAAGGCACAGGGAATTGCCGATGCTGTTCTGGTAGGAGATGAAGCGAAAATCAGAGAAATTGCTGCCGGACTTGATATGGATTTGACCGGATACAGAATTATTGACGAGCCCGATTTGGTACAGGCTTCTTTGAAGGCTGTCAAACTTGCCCGTGACGGTGAGGTTGATATGTACATGAAGGGGTTGGTTGACTCCAAGAACTTTTTAAAAAGCGTGTTGGATAAAGAAGTGGGTTTGAGAACCGGTGGACCTCTTTCCCATGTTTGTGTTTTTGACATTCCCGGCATTGACAGACTGCTGTTTTTGACTGATGTTGCATTTATGACTTATCCTACCCTGGAGGACAAGGTAAATATCATTAAGAACACTGTTCCTGTCTGCAGAGCATGCGGAATCGAGAATCCCAAGGTTGCTCCGCTAGCTGCGGTTGAGGTGGTAAATCCGAAGATGCCCGTTACCGTTGAGGCTGCGGAGCTGACAAAGATGTGCGAGGAGGGACAGATTACCGGCTGTATCGTGGATGGTCCTCTTTCTCTGGATTTGGCAATTGACCCCGAGGCGGCAAAGCATAAGGGAGCTACCGACAGAAAAATCCAGGGTGACGCAGACATTCTGCTGTTCCCTGATATTCATGCAGGCAATCTGGTTTACAAGTGTCTGGTACATACTGTGCCCGGTATCAAGAACGGATGTATCCTGACCGGTACCAAGGTTCCCGTTATCCTGACCAGCCGTTCCGATACCTTCGAAACCAAGGTAAATTC
Source organism: Lachnospiraceae bacterium (assembly GCA_022769665.1). GTDB lineage: Bacteria > Bacillota > Clostridia > Lachnospirales > Lachnospiraceae > Acetatifactor. The sequence continues at coordinate 12,123 of JALEIR010000092.1, forward strand.
CATTGCCCTGGCAGCAGTTGTAGCTGAGGAACTGAGCAAGGGAGTATAGGTGAATGGATTTTTTAATTGAGGCGGCAGTGGAAGTCGTAGGAGAAGTGATTTCCGAAGGAATTGATGCCGCCATTACATCTAAACAAGAAAAGAAAGAAAAGTCAGGAGGAAGAAGCAGATGTCCATCAAAAGCTTAATCATTAATCCCGGTTCCACCTCCACCAAAATCGGTGTGTTCGAGGACGAGAACCTTTTGTTTGAAGAGACCTTAAGACATTCCACCGAGGAAATTTCTCAGTATGCAACCATTGTTGACCAGAAGGATTTCAGAAAGAAAATTATCACAGATTTGCTGACATCCAAGAACTTTGATATGAAGAGCTTGAACGTGGTAGTGGGAAGAGGCGGTATGTTAAAGCCCATTCCCGGCGGTACCTACGCTGTGACCGATGAACTTCTGGAGGATTTGAAGAAGGGTGTACAGGGGCAGCATGCCTCTAACCTGGGCGGCATCCTTGCCAGAGAAATCGGAGATTCCATCGGGGTTCCTTCTTTCATCGTAGACCCTGTTGTTGTTGATGAATTGATGCCCATTGCAAGATATTCCGGTGTTCCTGAACTTCCCCGTACCAGCGTATTCCATGCGTTGAACCAGAAGGCTGTGGCAAAGAGATATGCAAAGGAAATCGGTAAGCCTTATGAATCCCTGAGACTGATTGTGGTACATATGGGCGGCGGCGTTTCCGTGGGTGCCCATGAGAACGGCAAAGTAATTGATGTATTTAACGCCCTGGACGGCGACGGTGCATTTTCTCCCGAGCGCGCAGGCGCAGTTCCCAGCGGAGCACTGATTAAAATGTGTTTTTCGGGAAAATATACAGAGAAGGAAGTCTACGGCAAGATTGTGGGCAAAGGCGGTTTTAATGCCTATCTGGGCACCAATGACATGCGTGAGGTAACAAAGCGTGCAAACGAAGGTGATGAGAAGGCAGCCGAGGCAAAACAGGCATTCCTGCTTCAGGTAGCCAAGGACATCGGTTCCATGGCCTGTGTTTTAAACGGTAAGGTAGATCAGATTATTGTCACCGGCGGTATCGCTTATGGAGCAGATGTTGTGGCAGCGCTGAAGGAAAGAGCAGAGTGGATTGCACCTTTCACCGTATATCCCGGGGAAGATGAGCTTCTGGCTTTGGCACAGGGTGCCCTGCGCGTCTTAAACGGCGAAGAAAAGGCAATGGAATATTAATTTGTTAAAAACCCCATAGCCGTAACAGCTTTTATGGCGATGGGGTTTTTATATAAACCGGAGAGGTAAGTTGTGAAAGTGAAACGAAATATCTGGCAGAATATTTCTCCCATGAAGCTGATTCTGGGGGGATATTGTGCGATTATTCTGATAGGAACGTTGCTGTTGGCGCTTCCTGTGGCCACGAGAGGACCGGGCAGTACGTCAATTTCCGACTGCTTTTTTACAGCCACGTCCGCCACTTGCGTCACGGGGCTTGTGAGGTACGATACCTATACGCACTGGACGTTGTTTGGTCAACTGGTTATTCTGGTTTTGCTCCAAATAGGTGGCTTAGGCTTTATGACAGTTGCCATATCGGTATTGGTGATTGCCAAGAGAAGAATCAGTTTGAATCAGCGTTCCATCATGCAAAATTCCATATCAGCCCCTCAGATTGGGGGCATTGTCAGGATGACAAAGTTCATTATCATTGGAACTTTTATTTTTGAACTGACGGGAGCGGTACTCCTGAGCGCTGTTTTTATTCCAAGATTCGGCGTGAAAAAGGGAATCTATTTTTCTCTATTCCATTCTGTCTCGGCGTTTTGCAATGCAGGCTTTGATCTTATGGGAGGAACCGGCGGAAAATTTTCCTCGCTGACGGGACTTGCCGGCTGGAGCACAACGGAGCAATGGTACGTTACCGTAATTATTATGTTGTTGATCTTTATTGGCGGCTTGGGATTTTTTGTATGGCATGATGTGGGAAGCAAACGTTTCCGACTGAAGCAGCTGAATCTGCAGAGCAAGATGGTACTTTCCATCAGTATATGGCTGGTGTTTGCCGGTGCTGTTGTTCTGGCAATCTTGGAATGGAACAATCCGGTATTTGCCGGTTTGAGTGTGGGAGAGCGTATGAATGCCAGCCTGTTTCAATCCGTATCGGCAAGAACGGCAGGGTTTAACAGTATCGATTTGGCCGAAATGACAGAGGGAGCCATATTTTTCATGATATGTCTCATGTTTATCGGCGGTTCTACCGGATCCACGGCAGGAGGTATCAAAACCACTACATTCTGGATTTTGTGTATCAGTATTTTCGCAACCTTCCGACGTAAGAAGAATATTGAGATGTTCGGGCGGAGAATGGACGAGGGAATTACCAGAACGGCATCCTGCGTGTTTATGACATATCTGCTGCTGGTAACATCGGCGGCGGTGATTATTTCTGCCGTTGAGAAACTGCCTTTGCTGACAACGTTGTTTGAATCGGTATCGGCCATGGCCACTGTGGGCTTGACGCTTGGCATTACGCCGGGACTGAGTATGATATCCAAGATGCTTTTGGCTTTTTTGATGCTTTGCGGAAGAGTGGGTTCCATTACCATGCTGCTGGCATTTTCATCGGATAAGAGAGTGACAAATTCAAGGCTGCCTTTAGACAAGGTACAGGTGGGGTAAGGAGAAGTATATGAAGTCAATATTGATAATCGGTCTTGGGCGTTTCGGGCGTCACATGGCACAGAAGTTTTTGGAAAACGGACATGAAGTGATGGCTGTGGATATAAAGGAAGAAAGAGCGGATGCCGCGGTTGGCATGATTCAGCAGATTCTGATTGGGGATGCCACAGATGAAAGATTTATGGAAACTTTGGGCATCGGTAATTTTGATTTGGCAGTCATTGCCATCGGAGAGAATTTCCAGACAGTTTTGGAGATAACCGTGCTTTTGAAGGATCTGGGCTGCAAGTATATCGTGGCGAGAGCTACCAGAGATGTGCATAAAAAGCTGCTATTGAGAAACGGTGCGGACTATGTCTCCTACGCAGAGCGTGAGGTGGCTGAGAGACTTGCCATCAAATTTGGCATGGACAATATTTTCGACTATGTGGAGCTGACACCGGAAATCGGTATTTATGAAATTGCCGTGCCGAAGAAATGGCTGGGAAAGAGTATGGTGGAGCTCTCCATTCGAAATAAATATCATGTCAGTGTCATGGCTACCAAAAAGCAGAATCGGATTTATCCTCTGCCTCATCCCAATCATGTCTTTGAAAGTGATGAGAGAGTTATGGTCATGGGAACCTCTAAAGATGTGGATGATTTGGAATAGAACAGTCAAAAAGAAGCGCGGACTATACCGCGCTTTTTCTGTATTCTCTCGGTGATTTTCCATAGACCTTTTTAAATAAGTCCTTGAAATAGTTGCTGTCATTAAATCCATTTTCCAGGGCTATGTCGGTGATGGTGTTATTGGTGGTCAACAGTGCGGTTTGGGCATGTTTCAGACGTACAAAATTCAGGTATTCTTTAAAGCCCATTCCGGTAACCTGTTTGAATTTTTTGCTGAAGTAGGTGGGACTTAAGGCGGCCTGGGCCGAAACCTCCTCCAGGGTAAGGGGACTTCTGTAGTTGTGATAGATGAATTTCGTGGCAACCAGGATGTCGGCATCCCGGGAATTTAACAGTTCCGGTTCCTCCTCATTCATGACCGAATGACGCATCAGAATCAGGAGAAGCTCCTGCAGGTAACAGCTCATAAAACTCTGGGAATATTCGTCAATTCCGGCGCATTCGGACAACATGCGGTTTAAAAGAAGCACAAATTCTTCCTGATACAGGGCAGGAATGCTGCCCATAAAGGAATGAAAGTCGCCGGAAGCCGGTCGTGACGGCAGTTTATCCAACATGGTCCAGTCAACAAATTCTTTCTTGAAATATACAGCCATGATTTCACAGGGAGCCATTTCGTACAGCGCATGATGCAGGTCGCCGGGGGCTACAAAAACCAAATCTCCCTTTTCCAGCGAATAAACACTGTCGTTTAGCAGGAAACGACATTCTCCGCTATACATGTAAATCAGTTCGTAATAATTATGACAGTGGTCTGACTGCCTGGGAGAAAATTCTCCCCGCTTTCCCTTTTCTGCCAGGATACAGTCAATGTCCCGGGTAGTTCTTCCGAATTTTGAAGAAGCCATAGTTTTCCTCACCCAATGCTTTGTACATTTATCGTAATGTTGAATTTCACAACAAGTCTTTTTATCAAGTATAGCATTTCTTTGCATAAAAAAACAGCGTTTTTATGTGCCTTTTGCTATAAAAACATTAGAAATCTATGCTTTTTTATTGTATCTTAAAGAAGGAACAAGAGGTTCCCCAAAACTTTTCTCTCATACAGGAAACGCCCCGGCTTACACGGCCGGGGCGTTTTGCTTTGAAATTTTAAATATCAAATTTGAAGTAGTTCTTTGCGTTGTAGTAAGAAATATTTTTTACAATCTCGGAGAGAATGCCGTAATCCTCGGGGAATTCTCCGTTTTCCACCCAGTTGCCAAGGAGATTGCAGAGGATGCGTCTGAAGTATTCGTGTCTGGTGTAGGACAGGAAGCTTCTGGAATCTGTCAGCATACCGACAAAACCGGAAAGATTTCCGAGGTTGGCAAGGGAAATCAGCTGATCCTGCATGCCTGTTTTATGGTCATTGAACCACCATGCGCTGCCCTGCTGAATCTTGGCTACAGCGGTGGAATCCTGGAAGCAGCCCAGAATGGTGCCGATGGACTGGTTGTCATTGGGATTCAGGCTGTAAAGGATGGTCCTGGGAAGCTGGTCTGTTACATTCAGGGCGTTGAGGAAATCTGCCATCTGAGAGGAAGGAGCATAATTGTTGATGCAGTCATAACCGGTATCCGGGCCCAGCTTTTCGTACATTAATGTATTGTTGTCTCTCTTACAGCCGTAGTGAAGCTGCATAGCCCAGTCAAGCTTGTGGTACTCTCTGCCGACAAAAAGCATGAAAGCGGTCTTGAATTTCAGCTCCTCCTCCTTGGTGAGCACCATGCGGTTTAATCTCTTCAGAAAAATGGATTCAATCTCGTCATCACTTGCGGGGAAATACATGACATATTCCAGAGCGTGGTCGGATACATTGCATCCCATGGAAGCAAAGAAAGCCATGCGCTGCTTCAGGGCATCCTTCAGAGCCGCAAAGCTTCCGATTTCCGTCATGCCGCAGACAGCAGCCAGCTTATCCAGATAATCCAGATAATCGGGCTTTTCGATGTTCATGGCTTTGTCGGGTCTCCATGCGGGGAGAACCTTGACATCAAAGCTCTTATCTTCGGCAATTTTCTTATGCCATTCCAGAGAATCAACAGGGTCGTCGGTGGTACAGATTAAAGTGACATTGCTCTGCTTAATCAGATTGCGGACACTCATGGAAGGCTGTGCAAGCTTTTCGTTGCAGAGCTTCCATACCTCATCGGCTGTTTTGCTGCTCAAAACGCCGGTGTAACCGAAGTATCTCTGAAGCTCCAGATGGCTCCAGTGAAACAAAGGATTGCCGATTGCCTTTCCAAGACATTCGGCCCATTTACAGAACTTTTCATAGTCAGATGCATCGCCTGTAATATATTTTTCATCTACACCGCAGGAACGCATGAAACGCCATTTGTAATGGTCGCCGCCCAGCCAGACCTGTGTAATGTTCTCGAACCGGCGATCTTCTGCGATTTCTCTGGGGTTAATGTGACAGTGGTAATCCAGTACAGGTGTCTTTTCCGCATAGTCGTGAAACAGCTTCTTTGCTGTCTCGGTTTCCAACAGAAAATCTTTGTCCATAAATGCTTTCATTGTTATTTCCCTCCGTTTGATATTTGATAAAGAATATATATTTTTAACGTGTAGTTCCGCGTTTTACGATTTCACCGGAAAATACGGTCTTTTTCGGCATCTCGTTTCCGCTCAGGGTTCCCATCAGGGTGGTAATCAGATGCTGACAAAGCGTTTCCAGTTTATTGTCGATGCTGGTCAGTTCAGGGTTGCAGCAGTTTGCAAGCATGGAATTATTGTACCCCAAAATAGAGAAATCATCGGGGATGGAGTAGTTCATGAGCTGTGCATATTTGACTGCAGCCAAAGCCAATGTGTCATCAGCGGCAATGAGACCGTGAAAGCTTAATCCCTTGTCATGCAGCTTCCTCAGGTGCTCGGCCATGGCGGGAATATCCTCGTGGGAGCCGTGATAGAACTGAAGGAGATTTGCTCCGGTCAAAAGCTTTTTTTCTTCCATGGCGGCGCGGTACCCGGCCAGCTTTCTCTTTCCGCTGTAGGAGGTGGAATTGTAAAAATATACAATGTCTTTTACCCCGGTTGAAATCATGTACAGGGTTGCCTCATACATGGAAGTAAAATCATCGGATACGATACTGTAGACATTGGTTGCATCCAAATCCGCATTTAGGAGCATCACGGGAACCTGGGATGCGGCATCCAGAATATATTTGTTGTCCGCTTCCTTCTCATATACGAAGTTGGAACCCACCAAAATAATGCCGTCCACCTTCTTTGTAATCAACAGGTTCATATAGGCAGCCTTGGTTTCCTTGTCGTAACCTGTACAGCAGAGAATGCTGTCATAACCGTTGGCCCTCAGCTTCTGCTCAATATAATAAATCGCCTTGGCAAGATACAGGTCTGAGCTGTCGGCGCACATGATACCGATGGTTTTCATGGTATTTAAGCCTAAACCACGGGCAAAAGCATTGGGGGTGTATTCGTACTGGTTAATCACATCCAGCACCTTTTTTTTGGTCTTTTCGCTGACGCTGCTGCTGCCGTTCAGCACACGGGAGACGGTTGCGATGGATACACCGGCCTTCTCGGAGATGTCGTAGATTGTCATATGGTATTGCCTTTCTTTCATCTATGAAAGAGAATATGTAAGTAGTTTCAAAAAAACTCTATTTATGATTATATCGAAACAGCTACTTTTTTTCAAGATATATTTTTGGCAAGTTGTCTGCGGCCTTACGGTTTTACTATGAAAGTACAAGAAAATTTTTGCATAATTCGGTGTTGACGAAAGCAGATTTTGGCTGTAAAATGACTTATGAAAGTACTTACATAAATTTTGCTGATAAAGCGGCTTTGATGAAAAAAATGAACATGTGATGTCTGAAAAATGGCAGAAGGGAGAAAAAATGGAAGTATTAAACAAGACAATGACCGGAAAAAAGGAAAGGCCGATTAAGGTAGTTCAGTTCGGAGAGGGAAATTTCCTCAGGGCTTTTGTGGATTACATGATTGATATTGCCAACGAACAGGGGAAGTTTGACGGAGATATTGTTCTGATTAAGCCTATTGAATTCGGAAATCTGGATAACTTCCATAAGCAGGACTGTCAGTATACCGTATCTCTCCGCGGAAACGTAAACGGTGAGGGAAAGATTATAAACAGAGTGGTGACAAGTGTTGCAGACGCCGTAGATGCCATCAACGAATATGAAAAATATATGAGTCTGGCAGAAATCGATACCCTGCGGTTTGTGGTTTCCAACACTACCGAGGCAGGAATTGTGTACGATGCCACCGACAGATTTGAATTGAATCCGCCCAAGACTTTCCCGGGAAAACTGACCAAGTTCCTGTATCACAGATTTGAGACCTTCGGCGGTGACAAATCCAAAGGTCTTGTCATGCTTCCCGTTGAACTGATTGACGACAACGGTATTATGCTGCGCAAGTGTGTGATGCAGCAGATTGAAAACTGGGGCCTTTCCGACGAATTCAAAACCTGGGTGGAAGAGGCATGTGTCTTCACCTCCACATTGGTTGACCGCATTGTAACCGGTTATCCCAGAGCAACGGAGAAAGAAGAGTGGGAAAAACTGGGGTACGAGGATCGTATCATGGTGACCGGTGAGCCCTTCGCACTCTGGGTGATTGAATCCGCAAAGGATATCAGTAAGGAATTTGACCTTCCCGGTGCAGGACTTCCTGTTATCTTTACCGAGGATCATCACCCTTACAAACAGAGAAAGGTGCGTATTTTAAACGGTGCACACACTTCCTTCGTACTGGCTTCCTGGCTCAGCGGCAATGATATTGTAAGACAGTCCATGGAGGACAAAGACATCCGTGATTTCATGAATAAAACAATATTTGACGAGGTTATCCCCACACTGTCCCTTCCCGAGGAGGAGCTGAAGCAGTTTGCCGGTGAGGTTGTAAATCGTTTTAACAACCCTTATGTTGACCATGCTCTGTTGGCAATCTCCTTAAATTCCGTATCCAAGTGGAGAGCAAGATGTCTTCCCAGCCTGCTTGGCTATGTGGAGAAGTTCGGAAAGCTGCCAGCACATCTGACCTTTTCTATCGCGGCACTGATGGCTTTCTACCATGGTACCGAAATCAAAGACGGTGTCCTGAAGGGTGACAGGAACGGACAGCCTTATGATATTAAGGATGATATAAATGTACTGGAATTCTTCCGTGAAAACTGTGAGAAGGATACACGTACTTTTGTGACAAATTATTTGGGAAGAGAAGATTTCCACGGTCAGGACTTAAATAAGGTACCCGGTCTGACAGATGCAGTGGTTTCTTATCTTGACGACATCAGAGAAAACGGTATGAGGGCAGCATTATGCAAAATTTCTTAAAGATAAACGACAACGATAAGGTTGTGGTTGCGCTGAATCCAATTCCGGCGGGAGAAACCGTAGCCGTTGAGGTACAGGGTCAGATGAAGCAGATTTCCGCATTGGAGGAGATTCCTGCAGGACACAAAATGGCCATCTGCGACATTCCGGCAGGAGGCGAAATCATCAAGTACGGCTACCGTATCGGATATGCAAAGGAAGATATCAAAGCCGGCGCATGGATTCATACACACAACATAAAGACTGCACTGGGGGATTTGCTGGAGTATACATATGAGCCGGTACAGACGGAAGAGAAAAAGAGTGAAGATGTGACCTTCCTTGGATTTAAACGCCCTGACGGCAAAGTTGGTGTCAGAAACGAAATCTGGGTAATCCCCACGGTTGGGTGTGTCAATAATGTGGCAACCGCCATCGCAAAGCAGGCAAATGCGTTCCTGAAGGGAACCGTGGAAGAGGTAATTGCATTTCCCCATCCCTACGGCTGTTCCCAGATGGGAGATGATCAGGAGCACACCAGAAAGATACTTGCCGATTTAATCAATCATCCCAATGCCGGAGGCGTGCTGGTTCTGGGACTGGGATGTGAGAACAGTAACATTGATGTGCTGAAGCCTTATATCGGCGATTATGACGAGCAACGGGTTAAGTTTGTAGTGGCACAGGAGTGTGAAGACGAAATCGCGGAATCCGTAGAAGTGGTTAAGGGATTGATTGATTATGCCGCAGGTTTTCAACGGGAACCTGTCAGTGTCAGCAGGCTGGTAATCGGTATGAAGTGCGGCGGCAGCGACGGATTGTCCGGCATTACCGCAAATCCTTTGGTGGGCCGTTTTTCCGATAAGCTGATTTCCAAGGGCGGAACTACCATTCTTACCGAGGTGCCGGAGATGTTCGGTGCGGAGACAATCCTGATGAACCGTTGTGCCAACAGGGAGCTTTTTGAACAGACGGTTGATTTGATAAATGATTTCAAAAATTATTTTAAGAGTCATAACCAGACCATTTATGAGAATCCTTCTCCGGGAAACAAGAAGGGCGGAATATCTACTCTGGAGGATAAGTCTCTGGGCTGTACCCAGAAATCCGGAAGTGCACCGGTAAAGGGTGTGCTGCAGTATGGGGAGACAGTGAAAACCTGCGGTTTAAATCTGTTGTCCGCACCGGGCAATGACCTGGTGGCAGCGACAGCTTTGGCAGCGGCGGGAGCACATATTGTGCTGTTTACCACAGGGCGTGGTACTCCCTTCGCATCCCCTGTTCCTACCGTAAAAATTTCTACCAATTCTAAGCTGGCTAACAAAAAGTCCAACTGGATTGATTTCAATGCGGGCGTGTTGGTGGAGGATAAGTCCATGGAGGAAGAAACGGAAGCACTGTTTGACTATGTCATTGGGGTGGCATCCGGGAAAAAGGTTTGCAGTGAGGCGGCCGGCTTCCATGATATGGCGATATTTAAACAGGGCGTAACTTTGTAGTAAGATGTTTGGTTCGGACTGTTGAAACCGGTCGCTTTTTCGGTTTCGACAGTCTTTGTTTTTAGGGTGGCAATGTGCTGCCGATTATGCTAAAATATTTTTGAGACTCTGTGAATCTGCAAAAAGAGGAGATTACCATGAAAACAAGGCATAGACTTGCATTGGTGACCACGGAACTGGAGAATATTTATCAGCAGCGGGTCATGGAAGGAATATTTGAACAAGCCGCAAAGTACGACTATGATGTTGCGGTTTTTTCAACTATGGTGGACAGCACACACTTCATGAAGGATAACTTAAGAGGTGAGCAAAACATTTTCCGGCTGATTAATTTTGATTTGTTTGATGGCGTCATTGTTACGCCCATGACTTTGTTTGCCGGGAATGACAGTGCTTTTCAAAACGCAATGTTAAATCTTTTCCGGGAAAAATGTCATTGTAAGGTAGTTTCTCTCGATGAGGAATTCGGTGACTATGAAATCGTACGTACTGACGATGAAAGCGCGTTTTACAAAATCACAAAGCATATATATGAGGTTCACGGATGTCGAAAGGTGTATTATTTAGGCGATAAGGAGGAAGAGGTTCCGAATCAGAGACTGAAGGGCTTCCTCAGATATGCGAAAGAGCATGGAATTGAGGTGCCGGCCGGGTACATTTTCCAGGGCGATTTCTGGTATACCTCCGGTGAGAAGCTGGCGGAAGAAATTTACAGTGGTGTGGTGGAGATGCCGGAAGCTGTAATATGCGCCAGTGACCACATGGCCATCGGTCTGGCAAACCGGTTGAGAAAGCATGGTATACAGGTGCCGGAACAGATTCTGATTACCGGCTTTGATGCAACACGGGAGGCAGCGTTTAACGATGTATATATTTCATCCTATGAGCCAAAAGTAAGCGAGGCTGCGGCGGAAGCGGTAAACAGGATTCATTCCGTGCTGGAGCCGGAGACGCCCTGCAGGAAAATTGGAGACAGCAGAAAGATTGGGATGCGCATGGGCGAAAGCTGCGGATGTCCCACAGATATCAGATACTGGAAAAAGAAAATCAACAGTGCCCTGTTGCATCAAAAGCACAACTGGTCCGAGGCGGAAAACGAAAATAAAAATGATGTCTGCATTCTTCTGGAAAGCTATATGAGCGAGGGCGTTACAAGTGCGTCTGATTCCATGGATTGTATTGACAAAATTTACGGGTACATCTATCTGCTTCATCCTTACGGGGATTTCTGGCTTTGCCTGAAGGAAAACTGGACTGACATGGAAGATGTGATGACGGAGGGCTATCCGGAGAAGATGAAAACGGTAATTCATTCTCAGGGAGCCACAGATACGCAGCCGGCAAAAAGCGTGGGCTTTTGCGATGAGATTGGCCCGAGACTGTTTGAAACAAAGCAGATGCTGCCTGAATTCTGTGAAGGAAGCGAGGAGGCAAGCGTATACTATTTCCTGCCTGTTCATGCAGCGGAAGAAATGTACGGCTATACGGTAATGCGCTGTCCGTTGACACAGGACAATAAGATAGGATATGTATATCATAACTGGATTCGAATCATCAGCAACGGCTTGTCCATGACCAGAATCAGAAACCGGTTGTTTGAGCTTTCCATGAAGGATTCCGTCACCGGTCTTTACAACAGGAGAGGACTGGGCGAGTGGCTTCAAAAGAGAGAGGGAAGTAATGAGACGGTCCTGGTGATTATGGCAGATATGGACGGCCTGAAATATATCAATGACCATTTCGGACACGCGGACGGAGATTTCAGCCTGATATCCATAGCAGATTCGCTGAAGGAAGCAACGGGAAAGAACGAGCTTAGTGCAAGAATCGGCGGGGACGAATTTTTGCTGGTGGGAGTAGGTAGTTATGATGCAGAGTCCGGCTGTCGAAAAATTGAGGCGATTGAAGAGACAGTGCTGAGAAAGGCGAAGGCAGCAGGAAAAAAATATGAAATAACTGCCAGTCTGGGGTATGCCCTTGGTGTGATGAACGAGCAATTTGACATTGATGAGCTGATAGAACAGGCTGATATGAATATGTATCGGAATAAGAGAAGAAAGTATAAAAACCGAAAGCAAGAGGAATAGAAGGAAATGAAGGAACAATTGGCAGCGGCACTGAAAGGTATTGCAGCGGGAAATACAGAGGCTGTTTTGGCTGTGGCAGGGCAGATAAAAGAAATGAACAGGCGGGAAGACGGACTGTTTGTGATGCATGACGCAGACACCAATCTGTTTGCGGCAGCATGCAGCGTCTACCCGGTGTATGCCGCATACGAGACGGAATACAATAAGAAGGAGGGATATCCCGATTTGCTGGCACAGTTTCGGATTCTGCGTTCTGAGCTGACGAAGGAGGATACTCTGGAGAACAGAGCTGCGTTTTTGGATGCGCTGATTCACACCATTGACAATGTAAGTCCGCAGCTCTATGAGTACTACAGAGAGCTTGTGGATTTGTTCAGAGAGACGGTGCGTGAGACGGTGGAAAAGTATTACCGGGACGGCCATTTCCTGAAAGCGGACGGCGGTGAAAGCCCGGAAGCGGAAAAGCAGCTGAGAAGCGCGATTGCCCATGCTGCGGATACCTATGTACTGCTGGGCGAAAAGTACGAGAAGTATTGTTAGAAAGGTATGGATACAGATTATGGATATAAAGCTTGTTTGTCATACAGCCCGAAATGCGGTGATTGAGATAGCGGACGGAGGCCGGTACTTTACGAAGAAGCCTTACCGCGTGCTGGTAAACGGGGAAGAGATTTTTACAACGGAAAAGACAGTGAACTCGCTGTACGGGCTGAAGCCGGATGAAAATTACCGCGTTGAAGTTTTTGACGGAGAAGAAAAATCCGGAGAGACAGTATTTCGGACGGATTATGAATTTGTGACTCTGGATGTAAGACGTTTTGGGGCAAAAGGTGACGGGGTGCAGGACGATACCCCGTTTCTTCAGGCTGCGATTCTGGCATGTCCCGAGAACAGCCGAGTGCTGATTCCTGCCGGCACCTACCGGATTTCCAGTCTGTTTTTGAAAAGTCATACGAGAATAGAGCTGGCGGCGGGAGCGGAGCTGAAGGCATTTACGGAGAAGGAGAAGTTTCCTGTATTTCCCGGGATGATAGAAAGCTATGATGAGAAGGACCAGTATAATCTGGGCAGCTGGGAGGGAAACCCGCTTCCCATGTATACGGGCATTATCTGCGGCGTAGGCGTGGAAGATGTTGTCATCTACGGTCAGGGGACAATCAATGGCAATGCTTCCAAAGAGAATTGGTGGAAAAATGCAAAGGGCTATAAGGATGTATTCCGCCCCAGACTCTTTTTTATAAACGGCTGTAAGAATGTGATACTGCAGGGAGTAAATTGTTGTAATTCTCCTGCGTGGACGCTGCACCCGTATTTCAGCAATGACCTGAAGTTTATTGATTTAAACATTCAGAATCCTTCCGATTCACCAAATACCGACGGATTGGATCCGGAATCCTGTAAGAATGTGGAAGTTCTGGGTGTGCGCTTCTCTCTGGGGGATGATTGCATTGCTGTAAAGAGCGGTAAAATTTATATGGGCAGAAAATATAAGACCCCCTCTGAAAATATACATATCCGCCAGTGTCTGATGGAGGACGGCCACGGTGCCGTGACCCTGGGAAGCGAGATGGCGGGCGGTATTATCAATCTCATCGTGGAAGACTGTATTTTCCGTCATACGGACAGGGGTCTGCGAATCAAGACCAGAAGAGGAAGAGGTAAGGATGCGGTACTCAGCAATATCGTTTTCCGCAACTTGGATTTGGACCATGTGATGACTCCGTTGGTGGTGAATTCTTTCTATTTCTGCGACCCGGACGGAAGGACACCTTACGTGCAGTCCAGGGAGGCATATCCCGTTGACGACAGAACACCTTCCATCAAAAAGATGGTGTTTGAAAATATGAAGTGTACCAACTGCCATGTTGCGGCGGCCTTTTTTGACGGATTGCCGGAACAGAAGATTGAAGAGATTGTCATGAGAAATGTCTCCGTAAGTTATGCGGAGAATCCCAAGTGCGATGTGCCTGCCATGTCCGAGGGTGTGCCGAAGTGCAGCAAAAAGGGTTTGTTTGCCAGAAATGTGGCGAAGCTGATTTTGGACAATGTGACAATTGAAGGGCAGGACGGAGAGGCCTATGAGTTGATTGGGGTCGACAGTTTGGAGGAGAAGTAAGATGCAATTAGGAATCAGATTACATGACACGACAAAATTACCCTTTGAAGAGCGGATTGCGGATGTACACAATTTGGGTTTTGCCTGCGGGCATCTGGCGCTGGCAAAGGTCATTGACGAGTTCCCTACCACGGATGAGGCTTTGACACCGGGACTTGCCATGTACATCAAAAATGTATTTGCAAAAAATCATGTGGATATTGCTGTACTTGGCTGTTATCTGAATCTGGCAAATCCCAATAAAGAGCAGTTGGAGAAGACGGTGCACCGGTATATGGCGCATATCCGCTTTGCATCCTGGCTGGGCTGTGGAGTAGTGGGAACAGAGACGGGAGCTCCCAATGAAACTTATTCCTTTACGCCGGAATGTCATACGGAGGAAGCTTTACAATTGTTTATCCAAAATGTTCGTCCCGTTGTGAAATATGCGGAGCAGATGGGCGTAGTGTTTGTCATTGAGCCGGTATATCGGCATATTGTATGGAATCCGAAACAGGCAAGACGGGTGTTGGATGAAATCCAGTCACCGAATTTACAGATTATCTTTGACCCGGTAAATCTGCTTGATATTGCAAATTATCGGGACAGAGAGGAGATTATCGGGGAAGCTATTGAGCTTCTGGGACCTGATATTGCCATGGTGCATTTAAAGGATTTCCGCGTAGAAGGCGGGAAAATGGTTTCCGTGGGATGCGGACTGGGAGAGATGGATTATACGGACATCCTGAAGTTCATGAAGGAGAGAAAACCTTTTATTCATGCAACCTTGGAGGATACCAAGCCGGAGAAT
>JALEIR010000006.1 GCA_022769665.1 Lachnospiraceae bacterium
TCCGAACAAGGCAAAGATTACCTTTGAACAGTATATTCAGGCAGCAGGCTTTGACAATATCATAGCTGCGGCTAACAGGCGCCTTCTGCCCATGAGCGAAGGACAGTATGAATTATACAGAAAAGAAGATTCAAATGATAAAAAGAGCAAAACCATCCTGAACCTTGAGGTACAGGATAATTTTACCGGACACAGAAGACCTGTGGGAAATCTGTCCGGCGGCGAGAGCTTCAAGGCTTCCCTTAGTCTGGCACTCGGACTTTCCGATACGGTCTCGTCAAACCTGGGAGGTGTACAGATGGATGCGCTTTTTGTGGATGAAGGCTTTGGAACACTGGACAGGAAATCAATCGAAAATGCCATGGATATTTTGATTAACCTTTCCGGAACCGACAAGCTTGTGGGTATCATCAGCCATCGGGAGGAACTGATGGAGAATATTCCCCAACAGATCCGGGTGACAAAGACGAAAAACGGAAGCCGGATTGAAATAGATTCAGGTTTTTGATAAAAACCTATTGACATATAACTGATTATGCTGTATATATAACACATAAACAGTTGAGAAGGAGGCCGCTTTGAAACTATTACAAAATTCAGGAATACCTATTTATCAGCAAATTGCAGAACAACTACGGGCAGATATTTTAGCGGGAAAGCTGAAGGAGGGCGAGTATCTTCCCTCGATTCGCGGATTGGCAAAGGATTTGAAAATCAGTGTCATTACCACTATGAAGGCGTATGAACAGCTGGAAGCCGAAGGGCTTGTAACAGCAGCTCAGGGGAAAGGCTTTTATGTCAATGCCCAGGACAGTGAGATGCTGAGGGAGCAGCATATGCGGAAGGTGGAGGAAGCCTTACTGGAGGCAATTCATGCGGCGGAGGTTGCAGGAATGACAGGAACTCAGCTACAGGAGACATTGTCGGCTCTGCTCAGCATGGAGGAATAATTTGCTGTAGAGTGTATGAAAAAGGAGATTATCATGGAAACAAACAGTGTAGTAAAGGTAACGGATCTTCAGAAGAAATTTAGAGGGTTTGAGTTGTCTATTCCTCAACTGGAGATTCCCAAGGGGTATGCGACGGCCCTCATCGGGGAGAACGGCGCAGGAAAGACAACTCTGCTGAATCTGATGGCGGGAATTCGTCTGGACTATAAAGGACAGATTGCTTACTTTGACAAACAGGAGAAATTGGGTGATAAAGTTCAGGAACGTATCGGCTATACCGGTCCCGGCAGCTATTTTCTGCCTCATTGGACCGTAAAACAGGTAGAGGAAATCAGCAGTATTTTGTTTGAAAACTTTCATCGGGACAGATTTCAGACTGTCTGCGAAGAACTGAATATTCCTATAGGGGTTACTAAGGAAGTGAAGAACCTCTCCGACGGAAACAGGATGAAGCTGATGCTGGCAACAGTACTGGCAAGAGATACGGAGCTTTTAATTCTCGATGAGCCGGCTTCTCCGCTGGATCCCTTGATGCGCGACAAGCTCTGTGATATCATTCGGGAATATTTAGAGCAGGGAAACGGAGAGCATTCTGTATTTTTTTCTACACATAACATCTCTGACATGGAAAATGTGACGGACTATGCCATTATCATGGAGCATGGAAATATTGTGGAGCAAGGATTTGTGGAGGATTTGAAGGAAAAGTATGTATCTGTGAAAGGGGAATCCGCAGACGCGGTGGCTGCCGGAAAAATCCTGTTTACCATGACAAAAAGTTCCTATGGTTTTGAGGGTATCTGTCTTGCGGAAAATATGGATAAATTAGCGGGGATGGATATCTCTGTAGAGACTCCCACTTTGTCTCAAATCAGTGTTGCGGTAATGAAAGAAAACACAAATCTGAAATTTGCATAAAGGGGAGAATGACATGAAACAAAAAGTTGAAGGTTATCTGGTGTTTACTTCCCTGGGATATCGGCTGGCGGTTGATATTCTGATACCGCTGGCGCTTGTGGGATTTCATGTATTTTTCTCGGGAGAAGAGGGCGGCAGCGGTCCAATAATTATGCTACTTTTACCGTTGTTGGAAATTGTGTGTGACAACTGGTTTCTGGGAGGAATACAGGAAAAGAATGCAGAAAATATGGATTATTTGAAAACCTCCTCTAAGGGAATGAAGGTTATAAGAAGCGTATTGATTCTGGATTATGCAAGACGTTTTATGACAGCTGTGACAGTTTTTGGCATTTGTTTTCTTATGAACCGGTTCCTGTTTCACGCGGATTCTCAGATAGGAGCAGATTTGATTCTGCCTGTCCTGATGAGCTACAGCCTGTCTGTTCTGGGAACCCTGATTACCAGATTCCAGAGCTATCTTTGGATTAATATGTTGGTGGGTTATGTTGCTACGATTATCAGTATTGTATTTTACATTATCGTCATGTATGGGAGAATCCGGGTGATTGTGATAAATGCAGTGTTTATGATTCTTGCCGTGGTTTTCAGCATCCTTGCCGTGAAAATTGCCATGACAAGAGTAGAGGGAGGTTTCTATGATAAATGATTTGAAACTGGGATTTCGGACTTTGAAATTTGCGCACGCTTTAAAAAGTACCCTGGCCTGTGGTATTTTGATAGCTGTATTAGGTGTGGCTATGTGCTTCATGGGTATTCTGGGAGTAGAAAATTTTATGGGCGGATATTTCATCATGCTGACGGCGCTGTTTTTAGTACAACTGCTCTGGTCTGTAAATGCGTCAAACCTGGTTCAGGCATCTCCCATGAAAAAGAAACTTCAGACTTCCGTTCCGGCGATTTTGAGTACATTTTGTATGACAGTGGGATATGTGGTTGTGGTTCTGACGGAGGTGATTGCGGCCTATATCAGACCGGAGAGAATCTGTTATATCTGTGTCCTGATATTGTTTACTGCCGCCGTTATGGGTGTCGTTATGCTTTACGAAGCCGCCTGTTATAAGTACTTTTTTCTTGCCACATTACTGTTCGTGACATGTTTTGTAGTAGGTTACGGTTACCTGATGAGGGGAACGGAACAATTGGCTGAATTCATGCAGTACGGCTGGGGCAGCTTTGCGCTGACAACGGTTCTGGGCCTGGTTATTTTGTGGGTCTGTGGCGCGTTGCAGTACTTCATTTCCCTGACAATATACAAAGCGCCCGTGTCAAAGCATGCTCAGATGGCAACACTCAGAAGACAATTGTAAAGTTATGGCAAGAACAGCCGGTTTCTCTGTGAAAATAAGAGAACCGGTTTTTTTTGTTTTCTCTTGGACTGAGAAAAAATATATGATAAAATAACGCTACACAAATGTTTATTGGAGGCGGGCATATGGAACAAGATTATATTACATTGACAATCGGGAAACAGAAAAACATTGCGCTGATTGCACATGACGGAAAAAAGAGTGAGCTGAT
>JALEIR010000008.1 GCA_022769665.1 Lachnospiraceae bacterium
GGAGAACTGGAAAAACGCCATTTTGTGTTCCGACCGGAAGAAACAAACAAGACGGAGGCAAGTCCGCTGGTACAGACAGACTTTTACGGGACAGAGGTGCAGGATGACAAATGCCTGCCGGGACCTTTTGCAGAACTGACCTCGAATCAGGTCTACGCAATAGACCCCAGAAAAGAAGCATAGAAAGCGCGTCTGCAATCAGACATGCAGGTCTTAAGGCGAAGGAACATAATTCTGAAATGAGAGAAGCGAAAAGGGGATTGGAGCATATGTTAAGAACGGTAAAGACAGAGAACGGATGGATTAAGGGGATTGAGGCAGCAGACCCGCGGATAACCGCTTTTAAGGGGGTTCCCTTTGCGGCACCTCCTGTGGGAGAGAACAGATGGAGAGCACCGCAGCCCTGTGAAGACTGGGAGGGTGTACGCGAGTGTTATCGCTTTGCACCTATTTCCATGCAGGATACACCGGGACTGGGGGATAATGTCTACACAAGAGAGTGGCATGTGGATTCTGAAATTGCCATGGATGAAGACTGCCTGTATCTGAATATCTGGACAGGAGCGAAGGAGAATACGGAGAAGCAGCCTGTGCTGGTGTGGTTTTTCGGCGGCGGTCTGCAGTGTGGCTATCCGGCCGAGATGGAGTTTGACGGAGAAAGGCTTGCCCGCCGGGGTATCGTGGTGGTCACGGTGAATTACAGAGTCAATGTATTCGGCTTCCTTGCGCATCCGCAGCTGACAGAGGAACAGCCGGAGGCACCGACCAATTTCGGCAGCCTGGATCAGCAGGCGGCATTACGCTGGGTGAAGCGCAATATTACCGCGTTCGGGGGTGACCCTGAGAATGTCACCATTTCAGGGCAGTCGGCAGGCGGTGGAAGCGTCATGAGCCAGATGACCTGCATGGATAATGACGGATTGTTCCGACAGGCGGTGGTGATGAGTGCCATGATTCGAAGCCCATATGAGAGGGGCGGTATCGGAACACCGGAAGCCCTGTGGAAGGCAGAGGAGAACGGACAGCATTTTCTGGCATTCCTGGGGTGCTCCACTCTGGAGGAGGCAAGAAAGCTGGATGCTTTTACCATTCGGGATAAGTATTCCGAGTATGTAAAAATGTTTCCCATGATGATGACAGTGGTGGATCACAAATTCTGTGTTGGGGATCCGCTGGTGCTGTTTATGGAGGGAAAGCATGTCAATGTGCCTGTGATGGCGGGAAATACCGGGGATGAATTCCCGAATTTCATCGCGGCTGCTTCCGTGGAGGAGCTGGAGCAAAAGGCAGAGAAAATTTTCGGAGAAGAATCGAAAACCTTCCTGGCGTTCCCTGAGGCTGTAAAGGAAGAACCGGAAGGCCGCTTTGCAAAAGTGAATGGGATTGAGTGTACCGTAAAGAGTCTGTTTTCCAATAAAAAGAGTGCGGGCGAAAAGAAACCCTGTTATTACTACCGTTTTGAGCCGGATATTCCGGGGTGGGACAATGTGGGTACCTTTCATTCCGTTGATTTGTGGTTCTTTTTTGAAACCCTGGCAAAGTGCTGGAGACCATTCAAGGGCAGGCATTACGACCTGGCCAGACAGATGTGTAATTACTGGACGAACTTTATCAAGACCGGAGATCCCAATGGCGAGGATGCAGACGGTACGAAAATGCCCCATTGGTATCCCTATGAGGCGGATAAACCCTGCGAGATGACCTTTACCGCAGAGGGTCCGGTTGTCAGGTGTCAGGAGGAAACACCCTTCAAGGCTTTTCTGATCGAACAGATAAAAAAGACACTGCCCGAAGCGAAGGTATTTCAGAAAGAGTGGATGAAACCGATTTGGGAAGACCGCGAATGCTGGCGTGAGACCTTTGCTGTGCTTGCAGATGAAAACGGGTGCAGAGCGCCTTTCCTGTGGACACCGGAAAAGGTGCTTCGTGTGGAAAGCTACGATGGCGAAATGGTCTATGAGCCGGAGAAAGACTATCGTGTGGAAGGAAATGAACTGGTAATTCCGGAAGGAAGCCGGATACCGGTCACCGGATGGGATACTTTTTTATATCCTGACAGACAGACGGCAGTGAAGGCGGGCGAGGAGAATGATTTTGCAAGGGATTTCGGTCCGTTGTCCACGACAGACGGAAAGTTCCTGAATCTTTGCGCGATTGGTCACCCGGAGCTTGTGACCGAAAGACAGGTTGCTGTAACCTATACGACTGCGGAAAAGAAGCTGTCTGCGGTTCCCGAATGCCAGCTGGAGCGTCTGCCGCGTCTTTCAGCGAAATGGAAAGCGGGAGAGCCGGTCAGTGTTGTGCTGTACGGAGACAGTATTTCCTGTGGGTTTGACTGCAGCGGTATGTACGGACAAAAACCGGGACAGCCTACTTGGGCGGAGCTTCTGCTGCATCAGATGGAGGAAAAATGGAAGGTTCCGATACGCTTTCACAATACTTCCGTGGGTGGCGTGGATACGGAGTGGGCCATTGAGAATGCATTTCTCCGCGCCGGCAGGTTCCATCCTGATTTGGTCATTCTGGGCTTTGGAATGAACGACAGGTGTGGTATGGAGGAATACAGAGAAAAAACAAAACGCCTGATGGATACAATTAAGAAGGATAGCCCGGAAACGGAATTCCTGCTGATTGCAACGACCCTGCCCAATGAACTGGCAAAGACCGAGCCTTACTATTTCTGGGCGCATCAGGATGAATACAGTGAAAGCGTGAACGCCCTTGCAGGTACAGGGATTGCGGTTGCGGATGTACAGGCGCTGCAGAAGGAGATTGGAAAGAGGAAGCGCTACATAGATATGACCGGCAACTGGCTGAATCATCCCAACGATTATCTGGCGAGAATCCAAGCGCAGGTGGTTGCTGCAACTTTGGGACTATAAGAGAAGGAAATGAGAAGAGGGACTATTGATGAGTAAGCTGCAAATAAAAACAAGAGAGAAGCGATTTGAGACGGCGAAGGATCTTTACGGTATTTTTTTCGAGGATATCAACCGGGCGGGAGACGGAGGCCTCTATCCCGAAATGATCAGAAACAGAAGCTTTGAGGATTCCATTCTCCCGGAAGGGTATACACTGCAGGAGGATGGCATTCATGTAAAGACAGATTCCGGCTGGCTGGATGAATTCTGCCATGGGGAGGGCTTAACCCGGTGGATCAGGGACAATCATATCGAAGAAACACCGATTCCGGCCTGGTATACAGAGAATGCTGTCATGGAGCTGGAGAGGAAAGATACCCTGAACGAGAACAGAAGTGCAGCCCTGAGAGTGCGGTTTGAAGCAGGCGGCTTCCTGTACAATACGGGATTTTGCGGAATTGCCGTAGAGCGGGGAGCAAAGTATCCCCTTTATCTGTTTGCAAAAGCGGAGGAACCCTTGGAACTGGAGGTTTCGATTGAAAATGAGGAGCATTGCTTTGCCCGGAACAATCTGATGATTTCCCGGGGCGGGTATACCCGGTATGATGTTACATTGGAAGCGAACGGTGACTGTGCGGATGCCAGACTTATGCTTCGGTGCAAAGAGGGCGGTGAGGTGCTGCTTGGATTCCTTTCCCTGATGCCCCAAAAAACCTACAACGGGCACGGACTTCGTCAGGACCTGGTGGAAAAACTGCGGGATCTGCATCCGAGATTCATGCGCTTCCCCGGTGGTTGTATTGTAGAGGGAACCACGCCCTCCACAGTGATGAAATTCCGCAATACGGTGGGACCGGTCTGGGAGCGTCCCGGACATCTTCTGGTGTGGCATTACCGGAGCTATATGGGTCTTGGTTTTCACGAGTATCTGCAGCTGTGTGAGGATCTGGATATGGAGCCCATGTATGTGTGCAACTGCGGAATGACCTGTCAGGGAAGAAACTGTGTCCTGCTGGAGGGGGAAGCGCTGGAGGAAATGCTGCAGGATACACTGGATGCCATTGAGTATGCCATCGGACCGAAGGAGAGCAGATGGGGAAAGCTACGTGCTTCTATGGGGCACCCGGAACCCTTTAAGCTGACCTACCTGGAAATCGGAAATGAAAACTGGGGACCGGATTATGAGGAGCGCTATCGGAAGTTTTATGCGGAAATCAAAACGCGCTACCCGCAGATCAAAACCATTGCCAATGCCCATGTGGAGGAGAACGGCTGCCCGGCGGAGTGTGTGGATGAGCACTTCTATAATACAACGGAGTTTTTCGCGGAAAACATGCATTACTACGACAATTACGACCGAAAGGGTCCGAGGATTTTCGTGGGTGAACAGGCAGTAAATGAAGGCGTTTACATGGGAAAACTGTATGCGGCTCTCGGTGAGGCAGCCTTTTTGATTGGTATCGAGAGAAATCAGGATGTTGTTGCACTGTCTGCATATGCACCTTTGTTTGAAAATGTAAATTATGCCGCCTGGTTCCCGAATCTGATTCGTTTCAACAATCATCAGAGTCTCGGAATCCCTACTTATTATGTCTGGAAAATGTTTGGACAAAACAGGGGAGAAAGTGTGGTACACTCAGAGGAGGAGACCGGGTTAATTTACAGACCCCGTGAAGGCATGGCATCTCTGAAATCTCAAAAAAGGCTTCGGTATCGCAATGCTCTATGGAACGGGGAAGGCACCGAAGTGACGCGTGAGCTGATGGGACATGTGGCGGAGACGGAAGACGGATTTGTCGTGGAATTGCCGGATGAAGAGCAAAAGGAAGAGTTCCGTAAGATTTTGAATTGGGCAGATGAAAGCAAAAGTCTTGTGGTGTTTGGTGAAGAGGATCAGACTTGCGGAAAATTTGAAGTGGACATTTTTGTGGAGGAGGATGCTTCCTTTGAACTGGGAGTGTTCAGTGCCAGAGTGGTACGCTCTTATTACGACCAGCTGTTGGTGATGACAGCAGGAGTCGAGAAGGACTGGTATGCGGCGCTGGTTCGACCATTTCTTTGGAAGATTCAGGGAAACCATTGTTCTTTTGAGGAATTTGGTTTCCTGCAGGACAAAAAGCTGACAGAGGACTTTTCCATATCCATTAGTCCCGGAGCCTATCACAGGTTCGGCTATGAGACGGACCAAAAACAGATTCGACTGTTCCTGGACGGGGAGCTGCAAAAGGAGATTGCAGTACCTTCCAGTCCCTCCTTTGCATCGGTCACCTGTGATACCGAAGACGAGGTAATCATCAAAGCAGTAAACCTCTCGTCCGAGACGGATACAGTGCAAATCAGCCTGGACTGCGAGGTGGAGAGCGAATACATGGTGACGCTGCTTACGGGAGACAAGGATGCGGCTAACAGCTT
The DNA here is from genome assembly GCA_022769665.1 of Lachnospiraceae bacterium. Taxonomy (GTDB): domain Bacteria; phylum Bacillota; class Clostridia; order Lachnospirales; family Lachnospiraceae; genus Acetatifactor. The sequence goes on from JALEIR010000008.1 coordinate 5,274, forward strand.
TGAAGAACCCGAAAAAGTGCATGACGTTACCTTAAAGAAGCAGGGAGCTTCGATGGAATTCTGTTATGAAGCACCACGGTATTCTGTCAGTGTACTGCGGCTGAAGAAGAGGAAGTCAGTGTAATTAAAAGCAAATGAGGATAAATCCGGAGTGCGAAGAAGCCGGATAGAAACTGAACGGAAACAGAAAATGCTGAAATGGAAGTAAAAACGGAGAAAAAAGGTTGAGTTTACTGGTAAAAGATAAGGATTTTTACAAAAATACGGCGGCAATTGCCATCCCGATTTCCCTGCAGACCATGATTACCATCGGGGTCAATATGATGGACACCATCATGGTTGGAAAGCTTGGAGAGACAGCGTTGTCAGCCACGGCGCTTGCCAATCAGTTTGTGACCATTTATCAGATATGCTGTATGGGTGTCGGCATGGGGGCGAGCGTTCTGACGGCGCGTTTCTGGGGAATGCAGGATATTTCTTCCCTGAAGAAGACAATTACTCTGATGTTACGCCTTTGTATGGGACTGGCGGTGTTGTTTATGCTTCCCACTATCCTGACGCCGAATTTTCTGATGCGGATGTATACGGCAGATGAGGCGGTTATCGTGCAGGGATGTCTGTATTTTAAGTGGATGATTTTCTGCTATCTTCTACAGGGAATGGCATTGACTTGTACGATTGTGCTTCGGAGTGTGGGGCAGGTTAAGCTACCGCTGATTACGTCAATCGGTGCCTTCTTTGTGAACATTTTCTTTAACTATACATTTATTTTCGGTAAATTCGGGGCACCCAGGATGGAGGTTCAGGGTGCCGGTATAGGCACTTTGATTGCCCGTCTTTTTGAATTTGCGCTGATTTGCGGTTACTTTCTGTTTGCGGACAGAAAAATCGGGTATCGGTTCAGGGATTTGTTTTTGAAATGCAGGTCTCTGCTTCGGGATTATATTTCCATCAGTATACCGGTCTTTATCTCGGATTCACTGCTGGCGCTGGGAAATTCTGCGGTGGCAATGGTTATGGGACGAATCGGTACGAGCTTTGTGTCTGCCAATTCCATCACGGTGGTGACACAGCAGCTGAGTACGGTGGTCATTCAGGGAATCTGTCATGCCGGATGTATTCTGACCGGTCATACCCTCGGAAGAGGGGAGCGGGAGAAGGCACAGCAGCAGGCATGGACCTTTCTTGTACTTGGGGGTGTCATCGGACTTCTGGGTGGGGGCATCATCAAGCTGGTAAGCGATCCGGTCATCGGATTGTACAATATTACGGAGGAAACACAAAAAATAGCAGGTCAGTTGATGAATGCAATCGCCTTTATCGTCGTCTTTCAGTCCATGAACAGCATCCTCACAAAGGGAGTGCTGCGGGGCGGCGGAGATACAAAGTTTTTGATGGTGGCAGATATTTTATTTTTATGGGTGGCTTCTCTGCCACTGGGCGCATTGGCAGGGCTTGTCTGGCACACGAATGCATTTTGGATATATGTGTTGCTGAAAATTGACCAAATCTTAAAATCAGTTTGGTGTATTTTCCGTTTGAGAAGCGGGAAATGGATAAAAAACATATCATCAGGGGAGGTAAAAGATGCAAAGCAGGCTGAATCAGGCAGTGACGCTGTATCCGCTGTTTTTTGACCCCATTTATAAGCGGGCACAGTTTACGAAAAAAGATGGAAAGGAAAGTATCGGGTACTGTGAGGACAGACCGGGCATCCTTGTTGCGGAAAATGGGGATGTGACTTTTTCCATGTATGCACCGGAGGCAGAAAGTGTGGAAGTTGCCGGTGTGGGCGGCAGTATGGGGAAAGAAAAAATTGTTCTGGTGAAGGACTCGGAGGGGTATTTTACCACAACGGTATCGGGAATTGCACCGGGATTTCATTATCATGACTGGTTTGTGGACGGGGTATGTGTGAGAAATCCCATCGCACCGTTTTGCTACGGCTGTTTCGGTGCCAAGAATTTCTTTGAACTTCCTGCACCCGGTCAGGATTTCTGGTTTTTGAAGGATGTGCCCCACGGTGATGTGCAGCTGCACAAGTACGTCAGCAGTGTCAACGGACATATGAAGAGCTGCTATGTTTACACGCCGCCTTCTTATGAAAAGAGTGACCGTAGTTATCCGGTTTTATATATCATGCATGGAGTGGGGGAAGATGAAACCGGCTGGATTTGGAACGGTAAGCTGAATTTTATTATGGATAATCTGATTGCAGAGGGTAAGTGCCGTGAGATGCTGGTGGTGGTATGCTGTAATTATGCCTTTTGTGATGGAGAGAAGGCTGTCTTTTATCCCGGAGATTTTGACAGAGAGCTGACGCAGGATTGTATCGGCTATGTAGATTCTCATTTCAGAACCGTACCGGACAGAAGACGCAGAGCAGTAGCGGGCTTGTCTCTCGGTTCCGCCCAGGCGTTGCTTGCCGCTTCAAACCATCAGGAGCTGTTTGGAGACCTTGGTATTTTTTCGGGTGTTCGAACAGATGAGATGGAGCGGTTGATTTCCCGGCATGCCGAATGGCCCATGGAGTATGTTTTCCTAGGATGTGGAGAGGGAGAAACGGAGCTTGCACGCAAACAGGAGGAGTATACGAAGCAGTGTGAGCTTGCAGGCATACCGGTGGGGCACAGAACCTATACAGGATACCATGAATGGCATGTTTGGAGAGAATGCCTGCGGGATTTTGTACAACAGATTTTCCGAACGCATTTGGAAGAATCCTTCTTAACAACTGCCGGTCGCGCTGATTGGGAGGAGAAAAAAATCCCGGAGGAAACCCTTGACCGGCAGACCTGGCGGGAGCACATGCTGTTCTTTGACCCGATTGACAAGGGGCTTATTTTCGAGTTTGATGAAAAGGGACAGCCAAACGGCCGCTATATTGATGTGCCGCCGGGGGAACGGGTGATGGGTTCCGGCAAAGCGGTATTCCGTATCCCTGCAAAGGGTGCAAAAACGGTGGAAATTGATATCTGGGGAATGGGAAGGTTCCCGCTTGCACCGGAAAGGACGGAAACGGAGGAGACGGGCTTCTGGATGGGAGAAGTATCCGGCATTGAGCCGGGATTTCATTATTATACCTGTATTGTGAATGGGACAGCGGTGGTAAATCCTGATGCGCCAGTGGGTTACGGCGGCTTCCGGACAGTCAATTTCCTGGAAATGCCGGAGGAGAATTTTGAAGAATATCGTCTGAGGCAGGTTCCCCACGGAACTGTTCATATGCAGTATTACCGCTCCGGGCAGACGGGCAGATGGAAGCTGTGCTATGTCTACACACCGCCCGCATATGAAGAGCATCCAGAGAAGCGTTATCCTGTTCTGTATCTGCAGCATGGCGGCGGAGAGGACGAGATGGGCTGGCTTTGGCAGGGCAAGATTGCCCATCTGGCGGATAATCTGCTGGCAAAGGGACAGATGCGGGAAATGATTATCGTGATGAACACGGGATACGGCTTCCCGGAGGCGGGTAGCTGCCATCCTTCCATGAGTGCTTTTCTGGAAGAATTGCCGGAGAGCTGCATTCCCTTTATCGACAGCACCTTCCGGACGATTCCCGACAGGGAACATCGTGCCATGGCAGGACTGTCCATGGGTGGTATGCAGACCCAGAAAATTGTTTTCGCACATCCGGAGCTGTTTGCGTCGGCAGGCATTTTCTCCGGCGGACTCGTTCTGCAGAATGACGAGGAGGATTACCGGGACATTTTGTTGGATAAAAAGGAGTTTGCGGAGCGATTCCGACTTCTGTTTGTGGCCTGCGGAACCCGGGAGAACTTCTATCAGGTCACGAAAGAAAATGCCGAAAAGGTGCTGGAAGCAGGTGTGCCGATTGAGACCTTCTGGGACTACGGCTACCATGACTGGACCTTCTGGAGACATTGTGCAAATAGGTTTCTGAGATTATTATTTTAGTGGTAAGATTTTTTGGTGAAAGGATGTAGGCTGATATGATAATGGAATTAAAGGGAAAGAACGTGCGCCTGAAGGAAGGAGAACTGCTGCGCAGAGAGGAATCGAACAGAGAGTATCTGATGAAACTGGAAAACAGATATCTTCTGCGGAATTATCTGCTGGAGGCGGGAAGGTATTCCGGCAGGGGAATGGATGAGAATGCCATGGGCGGCTGGGAAGACCCGACCTGCCAGCTGCGAGGTCATTTTCTGGGACATTGGCTGTCTGCCGCGGCGCTTCGGTATCAGGAGACCGGTGATCTGGAATTGAAGGCAAAGGCAGAGACGATTCTGGAGGAGCTTGCCCTTTGCCAGATGGATAACGGCGGAGAGTGGGCAGGACCGATTCCGGAAAAATACCTGTACTGGATCGGAAAAGGAAAGAGTGTCTGGGCACCACAGTATACGCTCCACAAACTGTTTATGGGACTTGTGGATGTCTACAGGCTGATGCAGGTAGATAAAGCGCTGGAGATAGCGGAAAAGTTCGCCGACTGGTTTGACCGGTGGAGCGCGGGTTATACAAGAGAGGAATTTGATGCGATTCTGGATGTGGAGACGGGAGGCATGCTGGAGGTCTGGGCAGATTTGCTGGAGATTACCGGCAGGGACTGTTACCGGAGACTTCTGGAAAGATATTACCGGGGAAGATTGTTCGACCCGCTTCTTGAGGGAAAGGATGTTCTTACTAACATGCATGCCAATACGACGATTCCGGAGATTTTGGGGTGCGCAAGGGCTTATGAAGTAACCGGCGAGGAAAAGTGGCTTGCGATTACCAAAGCCTATTGGAAGTGTGCCGTGACAGACCGGGGATGTTTTGCCACGGGAGGACAGACCCAGGGTGAAATCTGGACACCGAAGCAGAAACTGAAGGCCCGTCTGGGAGACAAAAACCAGGAACATTGCACGGTTTACAATATGATACGGCTGGCGGAGTTCCTGTTCCGGCAGACCAAAGATCCGGCTTATCTGCATTACATTGAATATAATGTAAGAAACGGGATCCTGGCACAGACCTACTGGCAGGGGGATTCCTGGCAGGGAAGTCCCGGAAAGGGACTCCTGACTTATTTCCTTCCCATGAAGGCACCGGCCCGTAAGGACTGGGCAGGGGAAATGGACAGCTTTTTCTGCTGCCACGGAACCATGGTGCAGGCAAATGCCGCGTGGAACCGGAGGCTGTATTATCAGGAGGACAGGCTGCTTTATGTGACAGCTTACGCTGACTCGGATGCCTGCTTTGAGGTGGCTGGGCAGAAGGTCGTACTGGAGCAGAGACAGGATAAGATGAACGGAAGTCTGATGAATTCTTCCGAGAATAATGTCAGCCAGACTGTCAATGAGATTGCAAGTACCTTTGCAAACAAGCCGGATTTCCGTAAGTACATCTTTACGATTCATGCTTCTTCTCCGGTGGAGCTGGCGATCTTTTTGCGGATTCCGGATTGGATACAGGATGAGGCAGGGGTGTATGTGAACGGGGAGATGATTGCAAAGACAGCCTGCACGGAGCAGTTTTTCCCGCTGGAGAGAACCTGGGAGGACGGGGACAAAATTGTGTTGACCCTGCCGGTGGGGTTACAGTTTATACCGCTGCCGGATGATCCGGATACAGGAGCGTTCAGGTACGGACCGGATGTACTGGCCGGGATTACAAAGCAGGAGAGGCTTCTTTGGTTGGAGAGTGAAAATCCCGTTGAGGAACTTTCCGCTGACACCGAGAGAGAGTGGGGAAATTTCAGAACTTTTTATAAGACGGAGAATCAGGATCCGGCCATTCATTTCAGAAAGCTGAATGAAATCGGTTATGAACCTTATCAGATTTACTTTAAAACAAAGAAGCCGGGAAAACAATAAAGGGAGAAGGAACACAATGCAAATTAATCCGATTACCAGAATGGATTATCCGGATCCGGATGTCATCCGGGTCGAGGATACCTACTATATGATCAGTACAACCATGCACTTTTATCCGGGAGGAGTCATACTGCGCTCCTATGACCTGATTCACTGGGAGATTGCGGGATATGTTTATGACAAGCTGGACAGCACGCCGGAGCAGAGACTGGAGGGAGAAAAAAACAGCTATGGTCGCGGTATGTGGGCGGCATCACTGCGCTTCCATAACGGAAAATTTTATGTCTGCTTCGGTGCGCTTGAGACCCAGAAAACCTATATCTATTCCGCAAAAGAAGTGGAAGGTCCATGGGAGCGGAAAGAACTGGAGGGCTATTACCATGACAGCTCCCTGCTGTTTGACGGGGACGGAAGGGTTTATCTGGTTTATGGCAACAGGGAAATCAAACTGGTGGAGCTTAAGCGGGATTTGAGTGCTGTGAAGGAGGATGGCTTTAAACGAACGCTGGCAGTGGATCCGGATGATGTGATTTTGGGATATGAGGGATCTCATTTGTATCATATCGGGAACAAATATTATCTGTTCATGATCCACTGGCCGAAATACGGAGCAAATAGGAGAACGGAAGTCTGCCTTATGGCGGACTCCCTGGAAGGGGAATTTACCGGGGGAACGGTACTGGATGATGATATGGGATACTTCAATCAGGGCGTGGCTCAGGGAGGAATCGTGGAAGCTACAGACGGAAGCTGGTATGCTGTTATGTTCCGGGACAGCGGAGCTGTGGGCAGAATTCCGGTGCTGGTACCCATATCCTGGAAGGATGATTTCCCGGTATTTGGGGAAAACGGTGTGATACCGAAAGAATTCAAGACTCCCGACAGCCGGCCGGGTTACAGATATGAGCCTCTGTATACGTCTGACGATTTTCGGTATGCTGCTGATGAAAAAGGACATTGCATCCTGAAAAAACAGTGGCAGTGGAATCATGAGCCGAACCCGCAGCTTTGGAGTATCTGTCCGGAGGGCGGGTTGCGGATTCAAACGGGAAAAATTTGTACCAATCTGACGCAGGCGGTCAATACCCTGACCCAGAGAATGATGTGGCCGGAATGCTCGGCAGAAGTGGCGGTTGATGTCTCGGATATCAGAGAGGGAGACATCGCGGGATTTTGTGCGCTGCAGGGCTGCTATGCGGCGGCATGCGTTTCCAGGGAAAAGAACCGTTTCTTCCTTAATATAATGGCGAAGAAACCGGAGGATGGGTTCAAGGGAACGGATTTTACGGCAGACGACATTTCCGAAAAGGTGGAGATATTGAAACCGCTGGTGAGATTAAGGGCAATCGCAAATTTTGCGGATATGCGGGATACGGTGGAATTCTACTACGAAAGAGAAGGACAATGGAAAAAACTGGGTAAAACGTACAAGCTGTATTTTAAATTGGACCATTTTACGGGCTGCCGTTTTGGACTGTTCTGTTATGCGACCCGGGAAACAGGCGGAAGTGCGGTGTTCAAGGACTTTACGTATCACTATAACAGCAAGGAATGAGAAGGGTAAGCCGTGTGAGAGAAACAGACTGCTGTGTTTTGACACAACAGTCTGTTTCTTGTTGTGGTTTTTTGTGGAAAGATGACATTTTGCACATTGTTCATAAAGAAACGGCTGATATGTTGCACACATTTAACAAAAGAATGGCAGATATTAAAGGAATAATAGCAACCATTGAGAAGACAAGAAAGCAATTTTTAGGTAGCTTGATTTCTCCCAGCTCCCCGCTTTGTACCAGCTCATGCATTCTGCGATAGCAGCTGTTTGTCCGTTGGTTAAACATAAGCGCAAATACTCTGTCTGATTTATCCGCGACTTCATTCATTTCTCTGACCTGCTTGGTGTATACGCCCGCCGGTTTTTCGCACAGCACATGTAACCCCGCCTGCAGTGCCTTAATGGTAATACCCTGATGCTGATAATGCGGTAGGGAGGTCAGCTTTAATAACGTACGGAAATGCTCCCCAACAAACATTGACTATTGGGGAGCTTTATGACATAATTATTGTAAAATATATTCCCCAATGGAGGAGAAACAATGGCAGTACAATACAATGAAATACAAGAATTGCTCAGAAGTCGTGCAGACTTTCACACAAGACTGAATTTGATGCCCTATGATGGAACACCTGAAATTAAAGAACGTGGAGACGGAAAATATCTCTATGTAAGAAAGCGCGTGACGGGCAAACAGACATCTACTTATGTGGGGTCATATACCGAGGAATTGTATAATTTGCTTCTTCGAAATGCAAGAGAAGCTCGTGAAATCAGAAAATCGCTCCGTAGTATTGAAAAACAACTTGCTGCAGCCGGATATTCTGAGGATGAACTTCCTGCAGATGTTATAAATAACATAGCATTTGCACGTGCTAATATGAAAATAAATATCTATGACCAGGCTGTTTTAGAGGGTGTTGCAACATCTTTCCCTCAGACAGAAGAAATCATAGAAAATGGAATAGTTTCCGGTATGACAGCTACCGATGTGCAAAAGATTTTGAACCTAAAACATGCATGGGAGTTTATTCTGGACCGTGATGTAGTCGCCAGCCGTTCCGACTATTATATGCTCAGCCATATTGCAAGACTTGTGAATGAAGGCTTTTTTGCAGAAGGCGGTCGAATCAGAGGCGTTCCCGTTACCATAGGCGGCTCGTCTTATGTTCCGCCTTTGCCGAATGAACCGGATGTAAAAGACAGAATCCGAGATATTGTCGAGGAAAAGGATGAGGTCATTAATATTGCTATCAAACTGTGTCTTTACTGTATGAAGACTCAGATATTCCTGGATGGCAATAAACGCGCCTCTGTTATTTTTGCAAATCATTATCTTATTTCGCATGGTGGCGGTTTCTTAGTAATTCCCGAAAAGGAAGTGCCGGAGTTCAAGCGATTGCTTGTAAAATATTATGAAGGCGAAGATATTTCTGTTATCGCATCCTTTATGAAAGAACGCTGTTGGAAAACAATACAATCTTAGCAAAATATCTTTTTACCGGATGCAGAGAAGATATTGAGAAAACTTTAGAAAGGTTGATTTTTCGGCAGGCTGTGCATATCTGGATGGGGAAGAGTTGCATTTGACACCGATTGAATATAAATTGCTTTGTCTGCTTTCCAAAAATGTGGGAAAAGTATTAACACATACCTATCTTACACAGAATATCTGGGGACACAGTTGGGAGAATGATGTTGCTTCACTCAGAGTATTTATGGCGACATTAAGAAAGAAGCTGGAAAAGAATACGGACTCCGTTCAGTATATCCAGACCCATGTCGGGGTAGGATACAGAATGATAAAAGAAGAATGAAGACAAAAAACAGAGCATAAAGGTGGATATATATAATGTGCGGCAGATATTATGTGGATGATGACACAGTCAGAGAAATTGAAAAAGTAGTTCGTCAGGCGGATGAAAGAATGAGGCAGGCGGCGGAAAACAGCGTGACACTTCAGCCAAAAGACATTCACCCGACAGATTTGGCACCGGTACTGGTCGTATCAAACGGCACTTTATGCTGTAAGTGGAAGCGATGGGGGTTCCCGGGCCAACAGGGAAAGCAAATTATCTTTAATGCCAGATGTGAATCCGTACTGGAGAAGAAAATGTTTCGGGAGAGTGTGGAGTATCGGAGAATCGTAATACCCGCCACCCGGTTTTATGAGTGGAACAGAAATAAAGAAAAAAATATTTTTTATCGGGAAAAAGAGCCGGTGCTTTTTATGGCGGGTTTTTACAACCGGTATCAGGATGAAGACAGATTTATCATTCTGACGACGGAAGCAAATGAATCCATGCTGCCGGTGCATGACCGTATGCCTCTTATCCTGGAGGAAAATGAAATTATTCCGTGGATATGTGAACGGGAAAGAACAGAGGATATTCTTCATAAAATACCGTGTCTGCTAAAGAGAAGAACGGAATTTGAACAGATGAGTCTCTTTTAATCTGTATATTTGACCTGTATTTTCCTGTTGAAAACAGAACGTATGTTTGCTATAATGAGCTGACAAGGGGTGAACATACGTTTGAAAAATATTATTTTTCATATTGATGTAAATTCAGCCTTCCTGTCCTGGGAGGCTGTTTATCGTTTAACACATCGCGGCGGAAGCTTAGATTTAAGAGATGTGGCATCTGCAGTGGGCGGTGATATGTCCATGCGCCATGGGATTATTCTGGCCAAATCCATTCCGGCAAAGAAATATGGAGTTAAAACAGGGGAAACGATTCCGGAAGCAAAGAAAAAATGTCCGAATCTGATGTTGGTTCCCCCAAATTACAGTCTCTATGAAAGCTGTTCTGCAGCTTTTATGAATATATTGCGTGAATATTCGGACGTTGTGGAGCAGTACAGTATCGATGAGGCGTTTGTAGATATGACAGCCTCCTGCCATCTGTTCGGAACGCCGGAGGAAACAGCCGAACAGATAAAAAACCGAATCAGAGATGAACTGGGATTTACTGTAAATATCGGTATTTCCACCAATAAGCTTCTGGCAAAAATGGCATCCGATTTTAAAAAGCCGGACCTGGTGCATACTCTTTACCCGGAGGAGATACCCCGAAAAATGTGGCCTCTTTCTGTTTCGGAATTGTTTTTTGTGGGACGGGCAACAACCGCCAAGCTCTTTTCTATGGGGATAAAAACCATCGGAGAGCTTGCGGCGGCAGACCCTGTCTGGCTGAAAAACATCCTGCAGAAGCAGGGAGAAATCATATGGGGTTTTGCCAATGGCATTGATTTATCGCCGGTATTGGCGGCCCCCCCGGCAAACAAGGGTTACGGAAACAGTACTACAACACCTTATGATGTGACAGATGCGGATACGGCAAAAAAAGTGTTGCTGGCATTGTCGGAGACGGTGGGTAACAGACTTCGAAATGATAAGGTACAGATTGAAGTGGTGTCGGTAGGGATTAAATATTCGGATTTGTCATATGCATCCCATCAGAAAAGACTTTCTTCTTCCACAAATCTGACTATGGAAATATATGAGGCAGCCTGTGAATTGTTTGCAGGTTTATGGAACGGCGGTCCCATTCGTCATCTTGGCGTGCATACAAGCAGAGTGCAGAAAGACGGGTTTTCCAGGCAGGTAAGTTTGTTTGATAAAACAGATTATGAGAAGCTGGCAGAAATGGATGAGACAATAGACAATATCAGAGAACGTTACGGGATAGACGCAGTTATGCGTGCGTCTTTTCTGAACCAGCCCATCGATCATATGTCCGGAGGTATTTCCAGAGAAAAAAGAACGGTTGATTATAGTAAGCTGATTGTCCGGTAGGAAGGGAGAAGGGAGGAATCTCCATGGCATTTGGAATTGGCACAAACGCCGGAAATACAAATGCGGGAACGGTAAAAGGTACACAGAAAGAAATCGCGTGCGAATGCTGGTTTACCAGTACGGGAAAGATGATTCCGCTGATGTTGAAAGTAAAGGATGAGGACGGAGAAATCAGAGTAATACGGCAGATTGAAATTCATTCCCAGGAAAAGAAGATGTATGCCGGAATTCCTTCCATAGAATTTGACTGTACCCTTACTGTATTGGGGCAGGCAATCCCGGCGCGATTGATTTATTACCAGACGGAGAACCGCTGGGTGTTGAATTTCCGGACATAGTCTGACACCCATGGAGAAGAATTGAGAAATATTATCAATTAAGCTGAACACATGGAAAATATTACAATTGACATATAGAGACGAGTTAGTTTAAACTAATTCATCATAGAAAAAGAAGAAGGGCTTAATACAATGAGAATGAATGAGAAAAAAGAGAAGATATCTTTAAACTGCGTGAATTGAGTATGCAGGTTACTTATCGAAAGAAGATGGCTAATTATTACGATTCGCAAGGGCGTTTGTCACAGTACCCAACGAAGAGACCGATGAGAGTTATAGCACTTACAAAGATTGCTGATTGTTTTGAATTTGAAAGGAAATATACAGAAAAAGAAGTAAATGCAATAATAAAACAGAATATTTCATTTTCAGATATTGAACTTGTTCGCAGGGAAATGTTTCAGTTAAAACTAATAGGAAGATTAAGAGATGGCTCAGCTTATTGGAGAGAACAATAACTTCCGGTTTGTAGAGTTGCTATTTTAGTAATAAAATAATTTAAAAACAGTATACAGAAATATTGGGAAAGACGGGTTTATTGAGAAAAAATTAAAAAAAAGTAATTGACAATTGCGGAGAGTTAGAGTATTCTAACCATTGTAAATGAAAATGGTTCTCATTTAAGAGTGAAAGAAGGGGTGAGTTGATGCCGCTGACAATGTTAAATGCAGGAGAAACCAATACCATTAAAAAGGTGGGCGGAAAAGAAGAAACAAGGCGTTTTCTGGAGAATCTGGGTTTTGTGGTAGGCGGTGCCGTTACAGTTGTATCTGATATCGGAGGAAATCTGATTGTGAATGTAAAGGAATCCAGAGTTGCTATCGGAAAAGATATGGCCAACAAAATTATGGTATAAGAAAGGAAAAAAGAGATGAAGACATTGAGAGAAATATCCTGCGGTCAGACTGTAAAGGTTACAAAGCTTACCGGGGAAGGACCGGTTAAGAGAAGAATCATGGATATGGGTATTACCAAGGGAGTGGAGGTATTTGTAAGAAAGGTAGCACCTCTGGGAGATCCTATCGAGGTAACCGTGCGTGGCTATGAATTGTCTTTAAGAAAAGCAGACGCTGAAATGATTGTTGTAGAATAATTTTTTGCCTAGCGGTTAGATAGAACTAACCAAAGTAGAATATGTGTCGATGTAAGAAAGCTGATAAAAATTAGCGAAAAGAGGAGAAAGTTATGTCAGTAAAAATTGCACTTGCAGGAAATCCGAACAGTGGAAAAACAACATTATTCAATGCACTGACCGGTTCCAATCAGTTTGTGGGAAACTGGCCCGGCGTAACGGTGGAAAAGAAGGAGGGTAAGTTAAAGGGTCATAAGGATGTTATCATCATGGATTTACCCGGTATTTATTCTCTGTCTCCCTATACTCTGGAAGAGGTGGTTGCCAGAAATTATCTGATTGGAGAGAGACCCGATGCCATTATCAATATTGTGGACGGCACTAACATTGAAAGAAACCTGTATTTATCCACCCAGATTATGGAACTGGGTATTCCGGTAGTGATGGCTGTCAACATGATAGATGTACTGGAGAAAACAGGAGATAAGATACACGTAGATAAACTCAGCAAAAAGCTGGGCTGTGAAGTGGTGGAAATCTCCGCGTTGAAGGGCACCGGAATCCAAAAGGCAGCGGAGAAGGCTGTGGCATTGGCACAGAAAAAGGTATCGGCGGCTCCGGTGCATACCTTTTCGGCAAAGGCAGAGGAAATTATCCGGACAGTGGAGGATAAGCTTAGAGGCTCTGTTCCGGAAGATCAAAAGCGTTTCTTTGCAATCAAGCTGTTAGAGAAGGACGAAAAGATTCAGAGTCAGATGAAGTCTGCTCCGGATGTATCTGCTGAAATTGAGCAGCTGGAGGCTGCTTTCGATGATGATACAGAGAGCATTATTACCAATGAAAGGTATGTGTATATTTCATCTGTCATCGGAGAATGTGTGACCAAAGTCCAAAAGGGAAAGATGACTGTCTCTGATAAGATTGACCGTGTTGTGACCAACAGATGGGCTGCACTTCCTATTTTCGCGTTGGTTATGTTTGTTGTATATTACGTATCTGTGACTACTGTGGGCGACTGGCTCACCGGTTGGACAAATGATACGCTCTTCGGAGAGTGGATTGTGCCGGGTGCCCAAAGCTTTTTTGAAGGAATCGGCTGCGCTGACTGGTTGACGGGACTGATTGTGGACGGTATTATTTCGGGCGTGGGCGCCGTGCTCGGATTTGTACCTCAGATGCTGGTGCTGTTTTTATTCCTGGCATTTCTGGAAAGTTGCGGGTACATGGCCCGTGTGGCATTTATCATGGACAGAATTTTCCGTAAGTTCGGGCTTTCCGGAAAATCTTTTATTCCCATGTTGATTGGAAGCGGTTGCGGTGTACCCGGAATCATGGCATCCCGTACCATTGAAAACGACCGTGACCGTAAGATGACTATTATGACTACTACCTTTGTTCCCTGCGGCGCAAAGCTGCCCATCATTGCACTGATTGCCGGTGCATTCTTTGACAATGCGGGATGGGTGTCCTGGAGCGCGTACTTCGTGGGCGTGGCGGCAATCGTCTGCTCCGGTATTATCTTAAAAAAGACAAAAATGTTTGCGGGTGACCCCGCGCCCTTCGTTATGGAGCTTCCCGCTTACCACTGGCCTACAGTGGGCAATGTGTTGAGAAGCATGTGGGAACGCGGTTGGTCCTTTATCAAAAAGGCAGGAACCATTATTTTGTTATCCACCATCGTTCTCTGGTTCTTAATGAGCTTCGGATGGGCGGACGGCAGTTTCGGTATGCTGGAGGCAGAGCAGCTTGACGGCAGTATTCTTGCAAAAATCGGAAACGTAATTGCGTGGATTTTCGCACCTCTGGGCTGGACACAGGCAGGAGAGGGCTGGAAGATGGCAGTGGCAGCAGTTACCGGATTGATTGCGAAAGAAAATGTGGTTGCAACCTTCGGACTTCTTTTCGGCTATGCGGAAGTAGCTGAGGACGGCGCTGAAATCTGGGGTAATCTGGCGAGCGTCATGACACCCATTGCCTCTTACGGCTTCCTTGTATTCAATCTTCTCTGTGCACCTTGCTTTGCCGCAATGGGAGCCATCAAGAGAGAGATGAACAATGCAAAGTGGTTCTGGTTCGCAATCGGTTATCAGTGTGTTTTGGCTTATATTGTTTCCCTTTGCATCTATCAGATTGGAACATTGATTACCACAGGCACATTCGGTGCGGGAACTGTTGTTGCGTTCCTGTTTGTTATCGGTCTGTTGTTCCTATTGTTCAGACCGTATAAGGAGAGTAAGACATTGAACGCAAATGTAAAAGGAACAGGCTCTGACTTGTAGGAGGAGACAAAATGGCAACATTTATGGTAGGAGCAGTATTGTTAGCGATTATTATACTAATAATCAAAAGCATGGTTCGAGATAAGAAAAAGGGTAAATCTCTACAGTGTGGCGGCGAATGCAGCAAGTGCGGAGGCCACTGTCATTAATGGGCGAGAAAAATGCAGAAGGAAATGATATTTTAGATTTAGAAACTGAGAGAAAAAGATAGTATAAATCCGTTCCATCACTATCTGGAACGGATTTCTTTTTTGATTGCTTCAAAACTTTCTTCACTTAAATCATGTTCAACCTTACAGGCATCTGCCAAAGCAGTTTCTTTACTGACCCCAATGCTGATCAGCCAGTCGGAAAGTAATGTGTGGCGCTCCATAACACTTTCAGCGCGCTTTTTGCCGCTTTCGGTCAGTGTGATATAGCCGTCGGCAGCCATGGTGATGTAATTCTTTTCACGTAGATTTTTCATGGCAACGCTTACACTGGGTTTAGAAAAGTTCATTTCATTTGCGATATCAATAGAACGGACCTGTCCGTGTTTATTTTGCAGTGATAATATTGTCTCTAAATAATCTTCAAGGGATTCGTCTGAACGGTGCTTTATATAGCTCATATATCAAAATTCTCCTTTTCTGTCACATATCATAGCATTTTTAATCAGGAAAGACAATTGAAATACGAAATGATTTTGTGGGAAAGATTTCATACAAAAGTTCACAGAATTTTCACAAAAAATATTAGCACTCCCTCTTGACGAGTGCTAAT
>JALEIR010000013.1 GCA_022769665.1 Lachnospiraceae bacterium
TGGCATTACTGTTGTTTTGAGTGGTCCGATTTCTCGAACCTCGTTCTCTGAATTTTTTCATTGTGATTCGTTTCTGCTGATGCAGACCTCTTCACTATGGAATCTTCAGGGTTGCATTACTGTTTATTTGTCAAAGAACATCGTTGCTTTCTTTCGCGGCAACTCGTATATAATATCACGGGTCTTTTGCGTTGTCAACAACTTTTTTTGTTTTTTTCCATCGCATATTTAACCAATTTACGCGGTGGACTTTAATACTATCACACGCCCACATAATTTGTCAACATTTTTTTGTTAATCTTTGCAGGTTTTCCCAATAGGTTGCCTATATCTTCAAGAAAAAGCGTAAAAAAAGAAATCTCAATCTCTTAAGATTCTTTTTTCATTACCTATTGGTAGTGAAACGGAGAAAGAGGGATTTGAACCCTCGCGCCGGTTGCCCGACCTACACCCTTAGCAGGGGCGCCTCTTCGGCCTCTTGAGTATTTCTCCTTAATCCGAACTACGTCTCTACCAATATCATATTGCCGCGTCTTCAACTCATGACGCAAAAGTTATTATACATAAGCTACAGTGCTTTGTCAATTAATTTTTTTATTTATTTTCATACTCCGAAATTGCATCTTCAATCCTATGTTTTACCATCTCTGCAATCTCAGGTGTCTTCATAGCAGAATATTCTTCATAATAAATAGGTTTCAAATAAATTAATTTTACAGTTACCGGAGCAATAGAGTTTTCATCAAATGGTTTAAACGAGTCTATCAGGGCACAGGGAACAATGGGGCATTTTGCTTTCATAGCACTTTTAAAAGTTCCTCCTTTGAACGGCAAAAGTCTGTTCCCCATTTTACTTCTGGTACCTTCCGCAAAAATAAGGAAATTTCTTCCTTTCTTGACTTCTTCTGCCATCGTGTTGATTACCTCAAGAGACTGACGTATGTCCTCCCTGTCTATCACAATGGATTTTAATGCTGCGATTACTTGCTTTAACAAAATAACTTTACTGGCTTCCTTCTTTATTACAAAAGAAAATGGAACGGGGCATGACTCCAGAAACACCAACACGTCAAACAGCCCCTGATGATTCGGGAAAAAGATAAAGCCGTTTTCACCGGGAATATTCTCTAACCCATAGGATTCAATTGTCACTCTTCCCGCACGGTTCGCTGCTTTCGTCACCTTCTTTACGAAAGCATACGCTTTCTCCATATCATAATTCTTTCTCTTTCCCTGCCACCAAATACCAAACATGTAATAGGGAACTTTATAAAAGAGTCTCAACACCATTAAAAGGATTCTCTTCATTCTCTTTAGCCCTTTCAAGTCAAGTCTTTTCCGTCAAATCCTATATACCTTACTCCCGGCAATATTTCTGTACAGCCGTTTCATACAAATTATTCCCCTCGGAATCCATAACAACAATCACCGGAAAGTTCTTCACTTCCAGCTTTCTGATTGCTTCCGTTCCCAAATCATCATACGCGATCACCTCAGATGCTATAATAGAGCGGGATAAAAGCGCTCCTGCTCCTCCGACCGCAGCAAAGTATACTGCACCGTTTCTGACAATGGCATCTTTAACATCCTGGCTTCTCTTTCCTTTTCCAATCATTCCTTTTAATCCAAGGTCAAGAAGAGCCGGGGCATACTTATCCATTCGGCTGGCTGTAGTCGGGCCGGCTGAACCGATAGGTCTTCCGGTTCTTGCCGGCGAAGGTCCCATATAGTATATGACATTGTTTTTCATGTCCAAAGGCAGCTTCTCCCCACGTTCCAATGCTTCATACATTCTCTTATGGGCAGCGTCCCTTGCTGTGTATATGGTACCCGACAAATAAACATAATCCCCCGCTCTCAATGAAGCTGCAGTCTCCGCTGTCAGAGGCACATTGATATATTTATCCATTTGTCAAATTCTCCTTGTATTCCGCAAAATTACAATAACCACTCAACCCGATAAAACTTACAATACTCTTACGGCATGGCGGTTTACATGACAGCAAATATTAACCGCAACCGGCAAACCGGCAATATGCGTGGGAAAGGTATTAATATTTACAGCAAGCGCAGTTGTCGTTCCTCCGAGCCCCCCGGGGCCGATACCCGATTTATTGATTTTCTCCAGTAGTTCCATCTCCATATCTCGCACATACGGGATTTCGGAATGTTCATTTACAGGTCTCGTCAGGGCTTTTTTGGCCATGAGTGCACATTTTTCAAATGTTCCGCCTATTCCCACCCCTACAACCATAGGCGGGCAGGCATTGGGTCCTGCATCCTTCACTGCTGTTAAAATTGCATTTTTAACCCCTTCGATACCGTCTGCAGGCTTCAGCATAAATACGCGGCTCATATTTTCACTGCCGAACCCTTTGGGAGCCACAGTAATCTTAACCCTGTCTCCGGCAACGATTTCATAATGAATTACAGCCGGAGTATTGTCTTTGGTATTGTCACGGATAAGGGGATCCTTTACAACAGACTTTCGAAGAAACCCTTCCGTATATCCCCTTCGAACGCCTTCCTGAACCGCCTCCTCCAATACTCCGCCTTCAAAATGTACCTCTTGCCCAATTTCCATAAAAATAACAGCCATACCTGTATCCTGGCAAATAGGAATCATGTCCTCACCGGCTATTTTCAGATTCTCCTGCAACTGCTCTAATATCTGCTTTCCCAGAGCCGCTTCTTCGCGCTCAGATGCCTGTTGTATGGCACATTTCATATCTTCCGACAAAAAATGATTTGCTTCAATACACATTTCCCGGATATTTTCCGTTATCTCACTCACATTCACCGTTCTCATTTATTCCGTAATTTCCTTTCTTACAGCTTCCAGTTCGTCCTGCGAAGCCTCTCCGGGAACCCAGTTAATGTTTTGCCCATCCCCTTTATATCTGGGAATCAAATGTAAATGAAAATGCGGAACAGTCTGGCCTGCTGCCTCTCCGTTATTCTGTACCAGATTCAACCCGTCAAAATGAAGCTTTTCTCTCATTATCAGTGCCATTTTCTTTGCCAGCTTCATGGCTGAAGCGGCCGTTTCATCCGGCAATTCGTATAAATTAGCCGCATGTTCCTTCGGCAGGATTAATGCATGTCCTTTGGTAGCCGGTCCCAAATCAAGAATTACACGAAACTGTTCATCTTCATACAATGTTTTTGACGGAATTTCACCACACGCAATTTTGCAAAAAATACAATCATCCTTTTTCATTGTCTCTCCTCCTCAATCAATCTACTTTTTTTCTTCAAAAGGGAACAACTGGTCCAAGGTTCTCAAAATCCTGAAATCTCCCTTGGTTTTCATAGCACCGGACATAAATGCCCTCTGGAACGACATTCTTCCGTTAACAATATCCTCCATCGTAGCCCGATTCATCTGTACTTCCACATCCGGCTGTTCCGCACTCCCATAAACACATTCCAACTTAGGCCCTGCCACAGACAGAATCAATTTTTTCTTTTTTTCTTCAATCGTGACAGAGTACTCTGCCTCAAATCCTGCCTGCGGTTTGAAACACTTACGAAATGCACTGAGATATTCTTCTTCATTTTCTGCTCCGTCTTCGCTGAGCATATCACGGAACAAGCTGGTCAGCTCCTGAATATCCTGTTTTTGACGCTGTACATAGCTGTCGTCGGATACATACTGTGATAACTGTTCTGTCTCCTGAAGTGTCAAATCATTTGACTTCGGTACAGCAATTCTTTGTTTTACAGCCTGATTGCTGGCCGGAAAACTATCCATTTTCTGGCTGATAGTCCTATACATATTTTCCGCTTTTTTTTCAATAATGCGTATGTACTGGTCATTCATCTCCAACATAACCGTGTTTTCAATGTACCCGCAAAGTCCGCTGCAGGGCAACCCACCCAAGATTTCCCAAGCAGTGGACAGATTCAGTTTACCTTCCCTCTCTCCGTAGGTGGTAGACATAACTACCGGGCACATATAAATCTTTGCAATTTTTTCTTTATCTCCGAAAAGCCAGCAGGCATCCAGAAATTGCTGCATATATCCGCCAATTCCATACCATTCTACTGTGGTGGCAAGTATAATGCCGTCTGCTTCTTTCAACGTCTGCGGTAGCGTCGGAATTGTATTTTTACTCTCGTACAAATTGTATCTGGTTACATTGACACGCAGTTCTTCCAAGATCTCCTGCATCTTGTTAATAACAAACAATGTAGGGTCGTCAATTATTCCTCTGCCGCCATAATAGATATTAATGTTCAAAAATGTACCTCCTGTGCTCTACCGCCGTCTTTCTCTCTTTCTCCGCTGCAGAATACATGTCACGCAGCCTCCCAAAAAACCTATCATCAAACCACCCACATGCGCTGCATTATCTATATTGCTTCCGCTGAAACCGCTATATAGAGAAAGAACTATCATAGCCATAACTCTCCCCATAGTCACGCTCTGCATTTTCCTGCCCGAAAGCAAAACCATTGCCAGAAGTACTCCGTCCAGGCCAAATACAGCTCCGCTTGCGCCAATGGAGGCTGACATATCACTGTTCATCACTTTCACAAAAAGAGAAAGCAGATTACCTCCGATTCCCGAAAGGAAATACAGAAGAAGATAGCAAATATGTCCTATTTCCTTCTCAATCATGGCTCCCATAAAGAACAGAATCAACATATTACTGAACAGATGTGCTGTCCCACTGTGAAGAAACATCGCCCAAATAATCCGTCCGTATTCTTTGTTTATCAGCACATCATACGCATTCAGATTTCCAAGAGCATACAGTTCTCTGCCTCTAAACAGACAAATAATATATATGATAACATTCATTGCCACAAGTATGCTGCTGACAACGGGTAAATCCTTCCATCTGTTCAACTATATCACCTCAAAGGTTTCTACCTCATCCATACCGGTAAAAATTCCTATGATATCATCACGAGAAAACCCGGAAGGAATCACTACCTGGCAACGTAGCAGGAACGTATCGTTGCTCTTTCTTTCCCATTTAAACTGATACATGGATATTTTGTATCGTTCCAGCTCATTTGACACTCTTTCGTAAGCCTTCCTGTCATTATTCAGCCGAAAACTGACCTGCGCTCTTGTAGGCTGCTTCACAATCCACAGATTTTTGTGTAATGCCCACTGTAAAACTAACATAATCAACGTCGTACCGGTCCCCAGCGCGTACATACCGGAACCAAAAGCCATTCCGATACCAATTGTAGCCCAGATGCCAACCGCTGTAGTAATCCCGCTGACATAACCTTGTTTTCCGGTAATAACAATTCCTCCGCCGAGAATACCGATTCCCGATATGATTCCCGCTGCGACACGCGACACATCCAAGCTGGCTCCCGGTATCTCAGTTACATCCATAAATCCGTATTTAGAGATAATCATCATCAGTGCTGTCGCCAATGCAATCATCATATGCGTTCTTGTCCCGGCCACCTTAGTGCGCTGCTGACGTTCCAAGCCGATAAGCCCTCCGCAAATGCAGGCAAGTATAATTCTCATCAGATACACCGCCTGCTCTCGGATATAATCCATAACTGCCCATGTCATACCCCATTCCTCCCAAAATTCCTCTGCTAAATTTTGCATAAAGCATCGTGAATTTAGGAAAAATTATAACACAAACCCGTATATTTTTCAATCAATACGAACAGCTTATCGATAAACCAGTTCCACCCTTCCTACCCTGATTTCATCTCCCTCCTCCAGTTCTCTTCTTTCGTATGGCTGGAGCCTCAAACCGTTTTTGAATGTTCCGTTCGTGGAATTTAAATCTTCAATATAACAGATATCTCCTTCCGTCACAACTCTGGCATGTAGTCTGCTGACAGACATATCCCCTAAAAAGACATCCGTTTCTTCTTTTTTCTTTCCGATGGTTACCACCGGCTTATCCAGCGATACCATTCTTTTTCCCTCCGGCGTACAAAGCTGTCTAATCACATTTTTTTCTCTTGTTTCTTCTATATATATTGTCTGTCCGTATTCCTCGCCAAATACAGTATCCTCTGCCACAGCACGTTCCTCCATAATTTCCTGCATTTCATGGCGATAATTGTCCCTCAGTTCTCTGGTCCTCTTTTTTCTGTTATCAAAAATACCGAAGAAGTGCTTCTTTTCCTCCGGTTGTTCTTCAACTGTTTCCTTTTCCGTAAACTGCGTTGTGTGCTCCGGCAGAGAAACAGGTTCCTCCAACCTCTTAACATCCTCAAAAATTTGCGTCTGCAAATATAGTTCTCCATTCTGTTCCACCTGTTCATACATTTGATAGACGCAGTCAACAAGCACCTCATCATCATAGTCAATGTGCTCCACCCAGAATTCCAAAAGCTGTCTGAGACCACAGTCACCGTCATAATAAGGTATATACAGGAAAGAAAACACATTGTTCTCCGGATTTTGAAAAATCTGTTCCGGATAAAAAAGAACATTTCCCATATCCAAAAGAAAACGTTCCAGTTCCTGCCTTATCTGACCAAGGCTCCACACAAAATCCTTCACCCAGGTTCTGGTTATACAGCGTGTTCCAAACAACTGCTTCACGCTCTGCTTTGAAGAAATATCATAATAAAGATAAGCGAATCCGTTAATATAGCGTAGACTGCAGGAAAGCAGTCCTCTGATTCCTCCTCTGCTCAAAATACAATATTGATACCTCTTTTCCTCCGGCATTTTTTCTAAAAGAAGCCGTTCATAATTACAGTTAAGACTCCTCACAAATTCTGTCTGCACCTTATTCTCCTCCTTCTGTTCTCCGATATATCCTGATAAAATCCACCGGATTCAGTCGTATTGCTCTTTGAATACTCTTTGCTTTCCACACATTAGCTCTGTTAATGAAATTCCATTCCGGAACCGGAAATGTCAATGTTCCAGTACCTTTTACGCAAACCTCATTTTTTTCGATTGTAATCTGCAATTCTTCCTGTTTCCATGCAAAATATTTATCCCAATAAATTTCCGATGCTCTGCTTTTCATCAATGATATAGCCTCGTCTTTGTCTTGCGTATTCAGGTTTTCCGCATACAGCACCAGCATTCCGATATCCTGTTCCATCAGGCATCTGTCATATTGAAAAATAAATAGAAAAATAATGAGAAGAAGTGTCCCCATAACAAACGGAAATACCAATGCCGCTTCTACCGTAAAATATGCATTTTCCCATCTCATCTCACACAACCACCTATTTCTACACATATTGTCAGTACCCATCCCACCGCCAAGAACGGTACAAACGGAATCTTTGTATCTCTCCCGGCTTTTCTGCATATCAAAAGTATACCTGCCGTCAATGCCGCAAGCATCAATCCGAGCAGACAAATATACAGGCATTTCTCATATCCTTCCAGCGCCCCCAGCGCCATAAGCACAATTCCGTCCGCGCTTCCCGCTTTTCCGGTAGCTTTCGCCAGCACCAATAGCAGCGCGCCTGGGAAAAGCGCTTTCATCAGTTCCCACAGGTTACCTTCTCCGATGATTCCTTTATACAGACAGAAACCTCCCGCTAAAATCGCACCAATATACAGCATTAACACAGGCACCGTCTTTTTCTTGAAATCACAGATACTCATTACCGACAGCCAAATAAATATAATCAGCTTTTTCCACATTTTTTCTCCTTCATTCCCCACCGCAGCGGCTGCAATATGGATATCCCTGCACTTCCTCCGGGGTCAGTGTCAGTACCGTCCTCTTCAAACCCGGACAATCTTCGCGATAATGAAAGCAATGCCCCTCCCTTGTCACATAAAAACACTCCGGCAATTGTCCTGTTGCACACTTTTCGCAGGGAACATACCTGCTGCCCCATTGATTTCTCTCCCGGTCCAGCTCCTCCCGAAAAACTCTTCGAATCGACAACAACAGATGTGTACACTTCCTGTCTTTATGACAAACCCGACCGTTCTCTGCCATATAGACCACCTCTGTCTCCGCCCTTTGTTCCGGTATCTCGTAACCGTTCCACAAGTGTACAAAATAGCGGTTGGACATGCGAAATCTTCGAAATCCCGCCAGCGAAACCGGCGGACTTATTGCATATGTCAACCTGATATCCAGCTTATCGCTTTCCAGCATTCTACTTTCCCAAAACCGTAAGCTTTCACTGCCATTTTCCAGGGGTGAATTGTCAAGATACTCTTTCCCGACATACTCTGTCACCCCGGCTTTCAGGTATACTGCCGAAATCAAAGAAGCCACATCATTATCACTATACTCACATCCATACAGCGCAATTCTGCGACCGCTGTCCCAAAGGGCTAGCTGCAGATGATTGTGAAGCCGAATCATTTCAACCGCACTTCCCAAATTCAGCAAAAAGAAAATGCAGATTGGTAGCACTATCGTCGCTTCCACCGTCATCCCGCCGCTTGATCTCCTGCGAAAAGGGATAAACAGTGACAGCTTCTCTATGAATCGTCTCAGAATTTTTTTATGATATGTCGGAGAAGGATTTTGCTGTATATTGTATAAAGTTTTTAACTTTTTTCTGTCTTTCCATAAAGAAGCCGTCACTGTTCACCCCCAATCTGTCAATAAACTCTTTTTCTGTTCAACTCATATTTATAGCCAAAAGAACTACTGATATCTATAGTTGCCTGAAATCCGTCATAACAGGCATCCAGGCGAAAAAGGGAATTCCCGGCAGTTTGTCTGATATCAGCCTCCACCATATTCATTGCACGGACAGTCAGTAAATCTAAGTCTGTCAATGTCATAAAAATCCGAAGATAATCTAAATATGAAAGTCCTTTTCCTTCTTCCCCGCCATCATTCAACTCACCCGACAGCGCAGCTTGCAGGCTGTAATGCCAACTATCCCTGTCTTTCAACAAAGGGACCTTACCACCGGCCAACAATGTCTTCACATCATAAACGCTTTCCGCATAAGCCCAACCGAGGAGAATTGCTGTTTCCACAAGCGGTATCAGCTCCGGCAATGCAAATATGCCGCAGGCAAGAGCGGCAGCTCCCTGAATTTCCAACCACTTTTCTTTATCTGTAAGTAAATACATGGCATTGGCTGCCTCACGTATGATACTGATTCGATTCACGACGATTTTCAGATTATCCACATCCCCACTCTCTCCCACTATCAGGTATTCCATTTGATATTTCAGCGCATCCTCTTCCTGTTCATTTCCGAAACACCCCATATAGCGGAGTAAATATTCCTGAAACAAAAAACGACTCACCATATCTTCACACTCCGGCAAAGCCATATTGCCTCGGCTGATATTTCCCTGTTTCATACGGCTTTCTACCAGATTATCCGTTTTAATAACACGGTTGGACAATTCCTTATCCGTTACCAGATTCAAAATACCTGTGCGCCGTTTACTCTCTATCTCATTTGTTGGATTTACAATTTCCACGCATATGCTTTCTTCCTCTGAAATCTGCATTTCTTTTCCGTTGAATTCCTCTATCTTTTCATCAGCTTCCCGCTTTTCTTCCTCAGGTGCGAAGGTGTCAAGACCGTTCACCTCAATTACCTGCATCCATTCCTCCAGTTCTTCCAAGAGATGAAGGCCCACATCATCCCTGACCGCCTCAATCGCCCGGGCCCGGAATACAGCTCCCCTTCCGTCCGTCAGAATCGATATATCGGTCAGTTCCACGTCATCTGCTTTTAGTCCGAAAAAATCACGATACAGATAATCCGACAAAAAAATCTCCTCTGTATTCAGATTCTCTTTGATATATTCCATCAGATGAGCTTCCGTATTTTTCCTTCCGCATACCGAAGTACCATAAGAAGAATCAACAGCGAATAAATTATACTGTCGAAAAAGTTCTCTGTGATACTCTGCCATGATACTCTGAAGGCCGGCTTCCGCGGCGCAGGCTGCTTCCAGTCCCGCACCACTTCGGCGTGCCCCGTCAATCAATACCAGATACAAAGACAAAATCAGTGTTATGCAGAGAGTAAGATATACCGTTAAATATCCATCCTGCCGTTTCATCTAAATTTTCCCTGTCTGGCTGGTAATTTTGTTAAAAAGGTTGTTTACGATAGTTGTAATCTGACTTTTAAATAAAATTACCAAGCCTACCAAAACCACAATAATCAGAATGATTTCCACCGTTCCCATTCCGTCCTCTTCCTTCATAAATTGGCTGAAATTCTTTAATCTTTCTTTTCCCATACATTTCTCCTCTCTTTCACATTGTTCCGAATGCCGGAACCATAATCATAACCATAATTACAGCAAGCATTATTACCATAGGAACCAGCAATTTTGTCCCCGCCTCTTCTCCCAGCCTTCTCACTCTGAGCAGGCTCTCCGCGGAAGATTTCTCTGCCTCCTCCCGCAGACGTTCCGTCAATGTACTGTTCCCCCTTTTCAAGTTTTGTCCCAGCAATGTTCCCAGCCTTATGTATTCCCGCAAACCGGTTCTTTTCCCAAAATGTTCGTAAGCTGCCCCCTCAGAGACGCCTCCCTGAAGTTCTCTGCAGGTATAAAGCACTTCTTCGCAGCCAGGCTGTATATTGCTCTTTTTCCCTTTCTTTTTCTCATAATCCCCTGCTATCTTTTGAAAAGCGCCACGTATTGTCATTCCCGCACCGACATACAGCAAAATCTTATGTACCAAATCAGGATATTCCTGTTGAAGCCGTCTTCGGCGTTTCTCCAATTCCTCGTGAAGGTCTCTGTCCGCAAACAGATAAAGAACCGCTGCTACTGCCGGGGTAGAAGCCCAGACAAAGACACTGAAATCCTTTTTTTGATAACTCCATTTCATTTTTCTGCCCTTCCACTCATCCGGCAGCATCCAGGTTTCCGTGTCACGGCTCTCTTCCTCTGTTTTTAAGAGATACTCCTTCAATTCCAAATAAGCCTGTTCTTCTTCGGTAAGTACGAAAGGGACTACCGTCACCGGTATATTTTCAGTCCTTTGATATTTTCCATACATCAGATTTACTGTCAGTTCCAGCGAAACAGCCTCTTTGATTTGTCCGATTCTGCCTTGTCTGTCAATTACTTCCTCTCTGCTACTCTCCCAGCTTACTGTAAAAGGCAAATCCCCATAGGACTCTTCCAACTTTAAATTCTCGTAAACACAGGAAAAATCTTTATTTCCGTTGAGGACATAACTTCCCAGATTCTGCAGAAAACTATCAAAAAGCTGTTCTGTTTCCTCTTTTGTCAGTTCTCTGGGAGATACTTCAATCAAAAAACTGCTTTCCTTTTCTCCATCGTCCGCTTTCAAAAACAATTTCTGCTCACCGCTTTGATAACTCCCCCTGTGAACTACACCTCCTTCACTCAAAACAGCGTCTCTTTTCCCATTCACTTTGACTACCAGCCCCAAAAAAGCTCCCACAAAAAGTACCGTCAGAAAAAGAGTAATCTTTTTCACATAGTACTCCGTCTTGATATATTCCACTCTTTCGCCGGGATGTAATCCTGCAAGATCGGTTTCCACCTGTTTTCTGCAAAACAGTGGAATACCCAGTATACAAATTCTTTTATAAAGAAACATTGCCATTTTTTTCATTCCCGACTCCTTTCTATGCCAGCGCAGACCACATATGCTTGAGAATCATTTCTCCCACTATATAGGCACCAAGATATGCTGCCAGACATGCTGTCATTACCAATACGCCAAATACATTATGATACAGGACATCAAAATAGCCGGGATTTGCCAATTCAATATAGAGCAGAATCGCAAAAGGCATCAGTTTCATAATCATCAGTTCCATTTTCTTTCCGCCGAGAAGCGCATTGATTTCCCTCTTTATCTCTATTTTCCTTCCAATCAACCGCGAAGAACTGTCAATAATTTCCGCCAGATTTCCTCCGCTCCTCTTGGCAATGGAAAACACCTCGCCAAACTGAACAATTTCCTCGCAGCAGCTTCTCTCTCCGAAATCCGTCAGTAGTTCTTCCAATGAAATATTGATATGAAGTCCTCGGCGAATCAGCTTAAGCTCTGTACAAATCAAGGCATCCTTTCCAAACATCAATGCCATATCCCGTTCACATTCCAGGAAAGCATTTTCCACCGAATAACCCGCCTGAAGAGAAGCCGCCACCGCCAGAATACACTCTCTGAACTGACTGACCAATTCTTCTTTTTCCCGCCTCTCTTTATCACGGCGTATCCTGATGTAAACATACACTCCCGCAAAAGAAAGAGGAATGACAGCCCAGACACTCCTGTAAAAAAAATGTGCGAGGGAAAAAGTAACAGCCGCCGACACAATGACAGTCACTGCCCGTTCTCCTTTTTTCCAGCCATATCTACGATAGTCCCGCCGCCCTAAGCTTGTTTTCCCTGAGCAGGTTCCCTTTTTTCCCAAGTCTCCCGATGATGCATCCATCACTGTTCTCTCCCGCTTCCTCAAATTCATATAGTGGATTCAGTTTAATCTCATTGTTTTCGCAGCCGATAATCTCTGTAATCTCCAAAACTCTTCTGGAACGGTCCCGAAGTCTTCCAAGATGCACGATAATATCTATTCCGGATGCAATCTGCTGCCTGATTGCCGTTAGCGGCAATTCCATCCCCATCAATACCATGTTTTCCAGTCTTGCCAACATGTCCTTTCCGCTGTTTGCATGCCCCGTAGACATACTTCCGTCATGCCCTGTATTCAGACATTGAAGCATATCGATGGCCTCAGCCCCCCGAACCTCGCCAACAATAATTCTGGTTGGTCTCATTCTGAGAGACGAACGAATCAGCTCCCTGACCGTAATCTCTTTACAACCTTCCACATTGCTGTTTCTTGTTTCCAGCCGTACCAGATTAGGGAGACTTCGAAGTTGCAGTTCCGCACTGTCTTCTATGGTAATCACCCTTTCTTCCGCCGGGATGAACTGAGAAAGTACATTTAAAAAGGTAGTCTTTCCGCTTCCCGTTCCGCCGCTGATAAAAATGTTATAGCCTGCCCTCACTAATTTCTCCAGAAATTCCGCAGCCTCAGCGGAAATGGAATGATTTCTGATTAACCATTCCATGGTGACAGGCTTTTCAGGAAAACGTCTGATTGTTACAATCGGTCCGTTTAATGCAACAGGATTCATGACAATATTAACCCGGGAACCATCCGGAAGCCTTGCATCTACAATAGGAGACGCTTCATTTACCACCCGGTTACAGCCGGCAACAATCTTCTGTATCACATCCTGCAGCTTCTCCGGTGAGTCAAAACCCACATCCAGCTCCTGAAGTCTTCCATCCCTCTCAATAAAAATGTGATCTGTTCCGTTAATCATGATTTCCGTCACCGAGCTGTCTTCCACAAAAATTTGCAGGATGTCAAGTCGTCTCAGTGAATCAAACAGCTCCTTTTTCAGACGTCTCCTGAGTTCCACAGGATACGTTACGAGATTTTCTTCTCCCAGAAGTACTTCATCTATGGCATCCTCTACCTCCCTGTCGGATAAATCCTTCAGATAATCCATTCTTTCCTGCACCTTTTTGCACAGTTCCCGTTTTAGCTCTGTATATTCCATTTTGTTACACCCCCTTCAGCATGTTTTTTGCCAGTGCAGCCAATTCTCCCCTGGTCAGCTGCTCTATGTCCTCCGGAAGCCTTTGTATATGCGGTGGACTCAGCCGCTCTGTCTTTTCCAGCACATCATCATAATCATATAGCGCCAAAAGCTGTTCATACTGGAGCAATTTACTTTTGGCAATCCTGTCCTCCCTGGTCACAGTAAATACCTTTTTACACATTCTAAGAATCTCAAACAATCCCTGCATACTCTCCGTCAAATCCAATACCACATACTCGTATTCGCCCAAATCCTCGATTTTTTGAAGAAGATTCATCCATTCTTCAGCCGTAACCGTCAACAGGTTTTGTCCTGATTTCATAGGTGGTACATAATCCAAATTGCCTACGTGTTTCAGCATTGTCTGCATCCTCAGCCTGAATTTTTCTTTTTCAGCATTCAGGAAATATAGTAAGTCAGCCATATCGAGAGTCTGCATATCCGGAAGCAGCTCCGGTATTCCCACATAGTGTTCAAAATTCAGATACAGTGTCGTATGCTCCCTCGCCAATATCTGGCTCATAGTAAGCGCAAGTGAAGTTTGCAGATTTCTGTGTACGGGAGAATAATTTCCGATGAATGTGGCATTACAGTTTTTCCTGATTCTCGGCAGACAGACATCCGCCACCTCCATATATACCGAAAGCAGGCCTTTCAAAACCTCCTCTGCTCTTTGATACTTGTCCACATAAGGTATGTTTTCCCACCGCATTACACCGCTTTCATTTAAAATTACAATCCGTAAAAACTGCAGAGAGTGTAATGAATCACAATACGCTGATTCAGAAACCACAAGCATCTCAAAGGGGGTCTTCTCCGCCTTTAGCAGTTCTTCCACATCGGTATAGGTATGTATCTTCCACGGCAGATCTCTGTGTTTTTTCAAAAACTCTGTAAGCAGTTGTGCATACTCTTCCTCCGTATCGCACAGAGCCAATACCCTTTCCCCTTCCTTCAATAGGCACCTCCCAGAAGAAGCAATACCCCCAAAAATGCGGGGCCGGCCAAACGAACCGTCAGTTTTTCCCCTCCCGGATTGGGATATGCTTCCGGCGTTCCGCTTTCCAAAGTCCTTTTTACATAAAGGGCCAAATTTTGCAGACGCTTCTTCATACTTTTTTTGCTCCATAATTTGATAATTGAAAATATTGCCGCAATCAGCAAAGAAACAAATGAAAAATAAAAGATTTTTCCGAAAGGCAGATACCCTGCCGTCACACCGAATAATTTTACATCTCCGGCTCCTATGGCGCCGATTTTATAAAATGAGTACAAAACAGCACCTACCAGAAACGCCGCTCCCATATATGAGCACACCCCATCAATTCCTTCCTTCTTCCAGCGTATCAAAAGTCCGGTTAGAGACATTATGATAATCAGCTGATTTGGGACTTTACTTTTCCAATAGTCAAAACCGCAGGCAGTCGCCAAAAAGACGCACAATACCGCCAATGCATCATCTCCTTTTCTGATTCAGTACTGAAAATTGAGGCGACATCTGCCCCACAGATAAATCGAGTAATTACCGAACAACCCAACTGTCAGGTTGTAAATGCATTATAGCTGACTCGACTGTTCTTTGCAAGATATAAAATAGAAAATTATCATTTTTGTTAATTACTTACAATGATTTGTAAATTCCGATTCCATAAAGTGCTGCAATCCCAGGAAATCCAAGCACTCCGGATGTCAAAACCGTATAGACATTAATTCCCACACAGGATGATATTCCTAATTTATCCAGAAACGCATTCATAAAATAGATTGCAATCATTCCGAATATGCTTCGCAATATCAGGTTTAAAATCCACTCTTTCTTCACAAATCTGCCCAATACACTTTTTATAACCCTATGCACAACATTTTAAAAGTATTCTGGTATATTTTTCCGAAACGTGGCTATAATTTTAACAAATCACAGCAATTCGGAAAGGATATGTTTATCATGAAAATATACTTCAGCCAAAAGGCCGATACGCTTCAGCCTGTAGAGGAGGATTTTTCTACATTGTCATTGCAGGAAGCCATAGAAAAAACCCGCAGGGCGCTGGATATCGCCTACGCGGGTTTTGATAATGCAGTTGAGTTTGACTTGATTGACAGCTATATTTATGAAATGAATGCTTTGCAAAAACGATACAAGCACCTCACGGAACTTGCCGCTTTGGAAAACGCTTGCGCACAGGAGAATTCACGCGAGCATTCCCCGATTCGCTCCCTGATCAGCCATGTTTTCGGTTAGAGTATTTCTGCCGTAGGTCAGTCCCGCATACACGGTCTGCGAATTATTCATAACCGGCCCTGCGCTGTTTTTTCCCGCTATCTGTTGAAAAGCATTCTTTAGAGGGATAATGACTTTCTCCGCCTCACCCAGCGGCTCTTCACTTCTTTTCAGTTCCGCAGCCGTAAGCTTTCTGAGGCAATACCCGTAAAGACTGAGAAGTGCAGGCGCCGGTTCATACTTGAAATTCAAAGAATTCATCAGTTCGCCAAGGCATCCCTTTGCCTTACGGATTGCTTCGCGAAATTCATTATCTTCTCCCTGTTCCAGTGCTGTACGTCCGTCCTCCAGATAACATAGCAACATTTCATACAGAATAACAACAAGTTCTGTGGGGTTTGCCTGAGATATCCTCAAAGTAAATTCCTGTTTTTTCTCCCGTGTCATTTTCTACCCCGATTCCGTGCAAAAACCGTCACAATTTTTGGTTCCTTTTACTGCAACAACTGCAGTACCTGAGAAGGTCTCTCATTGGCCTGCGCCAACATAGATGTACCGGCCTGAGTCAACACCTGATTTGTAGTATAGTTGGTCATTTCTTCTGCCATATCCACGTCCATTATTCTGGAATAAGCAGCGGTCATATTTTCTGACGTGATATCCAGGCTGTTTACTGTAGACTCCAGTCTGTTCTGGTAAGCCCCGAGTTTTCCACGTACTCCCGAAACAAACTTGATTGCCTTATCGATACCGTCTATGGCATTCAGGGCACCGTCCGCCGTACTGACATCCAAATCCTCGATTCCCATATTTCGAAGAGAAAGAGCCGGAATTTCCACAGCCAATATCTGTCCCTCATTGGCACCAATCTGAAGTCTCATGGAACCAATACCCGTAGCATCTATTTTCAGGTTCGTCAGATTGATTTCATCGCCGGGATTTGCCAGATTCTGTTCCAAATCAAGTCCGGTCAAATCCAGGGTTATCTCGAAATGATTGGCACCCTTAATGGACAATAGATTCCCGTTCATCTCTGCCGTCATATTATCCGGGTCAGAGAAACCGTCTCCCAGTTGCTTTGCAGATACATAATATTCACCTGTTTCCACGCCGTTTACAACTTCTTTCTCTATCGTCAGAGAGTCAATGGTATATTCTTTCACCGGCACTTCCTTGGAACAGCTGCTGACCTTCACATCCAGATTCCCATAAATATAGCCCTTTAATTCAAACTCTCCGTTTAACAGCTTCTGTCCGTTGAACTCTGTCACCTCGGAAATTCTTGTAATCTCCTCCTTCAGCTGTGCAACCTCATCCTGAATTGTCTCTCTGTCACTGTCCGACATGGTTCCGTTTGCAGATTTTACGGCCAGCTCATTGATACGCTGCAACATCTCACTGACTTCCGTCATCGCACCGTCTGCAGTCTCTATAATGGAAATTCCGTCGCTGGCATTCTGGTTTGCAACAGAAATACCCTCTATTTGTGCATTCATTCTCTTTGCCATCGCCAGACCCGCCGGATTATCCTTCGCATGATTGATTTTCAAACCGGAAGACAGGCGCTCCAGGGACTGAGCCAACAGGCTGTCATTGTTTGCCAATGCATTATTTGCAAGCATCGCGGATACATTG
This sequence comes from Lachnospiraceae bacterium, assembly GCA_022769665.1. GTDB lineage: Bacteria > Bacillota > Clostridia > Lachnospirales > Lachnospiraceae > Acetatifactor. Next base: position 17,367 of record JALEIR010000013.1, read on the forward strand.
TAATTAATTCTCATCTGTTATTTCTCCTTGCTGCACGGCACTTAAAAAGCTCTTTGCCACGCGATAAAGTTCTGCATTCTCTGTTACGGCATCCGTGCCCTTTCCGATGGCAGGAAAACGGACATCCTCCGATACGATACGGATGTCACCCAGGTTCCAGCTCTCACCGGCTTCCTTTCTAAAAATATCGGCTATTTTTTCCGTTTTCATAACCTCATTCCGGTTTTGATTTTGAATTATGCCTTCCAGCATGCCGTTCTCAAAACGAAAGGCTGCACGTATTCCTTCTCCTGCTCCCGCATTTATCGAGATGTCCACCATACCACCCCCGTCCCGGTTCTGTTCCAGCACCAGATGTACCCGTGTCAAATTATCCCCGATATAAACAGGCAGGAAAAACTCCCTGCTTTGTGTCAGTGTTGCAGCTATCGTCAACTGCTTGTGTGCCAATTGCATACGCCTGACATCCAGACTTGTGTCCGCCTCGTCAACCGTATTCTCTTCCAGATTCGACTTTGCTTCCGACACGTTATCCTCGTACTCTCTGTGAAAGTCCTCCGGCTCACTCAAACGCTTCCATAGCTCTGTGCCACGTTTTGTATCCCGTCTTCCGTTGAAGAGATTTTCCGTATCCTCAAGCAATGCCTCTGCTGCCAGAAGATAATCCGCACCTGTCGGAAGTTCTCCCCTTTGCAGCATGGACACTGTATCTTTGTCTGCCGATGTCACTGCCATTCTGTACTGTTCCAGCTGTTCCCTGTTGTATTCTCCGGAAATCTCCTCTCTGTCTGACACCTCAGAAACTATCTTTTCTGCACATGTCAGAAAAGCCTTGCCGATTTGTTCCGATATGCTTTCTCCTTTTTTTATCAGTTCTGAGACAGTTCCCAGTTCATCACCCACTTTGACGTCCATGAACCTAAATTTTCCGCTGCGAACCGCACTAAGCAGATTCGCAAAATTAAGTCCCGCCTGTGCATTCACCAGCGTACCCACTACAGCCCCATCAGATTTTTCCACCTGACGAAGCAGTCGGTAAATACCGATAAAGCTCTCTCTCTCCTCCGGCGTAATCTCGTGGTTTTGCTCCAGACTGTACAAATAACGGCTATAACTCTCCGTCTCCTCTTTGTACTCCCTCGGGAGACTGTCAAAATATTCCTCCAGCTGAGGAAAGGTTTTTTCCAGTGGATTCACTCCATCCCGAATCATCTTCAGGACTGCTGCCGGAGTCAACTTCTCTACAATTGTCCGGACCTGCCTGTCAGCCTCCTTCACTTTTTCCAAATTGTCCGAATTGATTTCCATGCGGTTGTATCCCAGAATACGAACTGCCCTTCGATTTTCTTCTGTGGGCTCCCGCCCCATATCGGAAAGAATATTATCTACATTTCCAAATGCTTTCCGGATACTGTCTCCCAAATCTTTTCTGGGCACTGTCATCAAGGTTTCATAACTCTGCCGAGCTTTCGTATACTCATCCTGCAGCACAGTACCTTCCCGATGAAACTCCATCAGGGAATCTGCATTCAACCGTTCCGCAAAAGAACCTATCACCCGGGCAGGAAGAGCAGGCAGTTCGGAAATAACACTTTCCGCCCGGCGGAAGTTCCGGTATTTTTCCATTGCCATGGAATCATTCGGAAAATACTGCTGTGCCAGCTTGCTCTCTGTCTGTTTCAAGGCTTCCAGGAGTTCCTCCATGGGAGCCGTATCAATGGAAAATCCGCTCTTCAACAGTTTCACATTGACTTCAGCTGTCATACGCAACCGGATTTCCTCCAACTGTCTTCGGGCTGTGAGATTACCAACAGTTTCCGACCAAATTTCATCACCGTGATAATACTCGTTATAAAGCCCTGCTTTCTCGTAAAGATTCTCCGTTCTTTCCGAGAGGTTGGCATAAACGGGGTTCTTTCCCTCCGACAATGCATCTGCAACTGCCCGTCCAAATTGTTCCGGAGCAACCGGAAGCTTTAGTTTTTGTAATTCCTCCAGACGATCCAGATTTTCGGCTGTAACCGGAAGTTCATTTTCAAACAGCCATTCTGCCGCCTGTCTGCTTTCTTCATTGACATTACGACCCGACTGAACAATTACCTGATCAATCTGCTCCCATATCTGTCCCTCCGGAATACCTTCGGAAGCTTGCGCAAAACTGCCCGACGCGCCACTGTTCTCCGCAAGATAGAGATTCCAGATTTCACTGTCAAGCTCATTATCTATGAGATATCGGATACTTCCTTCATCCGGTTCATGTAGCTGCTCCGCCATATTCCATGCCCGGGAAACCAATTCAAAATTTTCTTCCGTCAAAGGGACATCAGCATAAGCAAAGTTCTGTATCACAGCCTCCGCCAGTACCTGACTTCCTAATGCTGACGCAAGGGTTTCCACATCCAGGTCATCCGTATAGCCTGCAATATTCTTGCCGGAACGCACCAGCTCAGCCTTGATTTTATCTACGATTGTAACTGCTTCCTCCGGTTCCATACTTCCGAAGTCAAATCCTTCTTCCTGCATTTTTGCATAATCTTCACCGGTCATGGTATTTGACATAATTGTCATATAATCCTGTGTAATTCCCACATCCGTATTGGCTGCTTCCTGTTGAAGTTCAATGAGACTTTTCCCTTTTTCAACAGCTATACCGGGGATTCCTTCATTCCCCTGACCGATAGTTACTCTGCTGCCTCCCGACAATGCAGAAGTTTCCGGAAGATTCCTACTGCTGACCGTTCTGTTCTCTTTATATGCTTTTTCAGTTTCATTCATCGATTGTTGATAAAATGTAATCTTCAAACCAGAATTCTCCTCATGCAAAAAAGGGTAAGCACTCATGAAATGCTTACCCTTTATTTCGGTAAAATTTCTCTATTTCTTTACCCCGTCAGAACAAGTATACCGCTGCTCCGTAAGGCGGTAAATCCAAGGCAATCGAATAGTCGTGATAATGGAAAGGAATTGCCTGCGCCATAATCTCAGCCGGAATATCGTTTCCCCAGCCTCCGAAACGCTCCTCATCACTGTTAAGAAGCAACCTGTACTTCTTTTTCTTAGGCACGGCAACCCGATATCCTTCTCTTTTTACGGGAGTCATATTCAGTACAAACAAGAGACTGTTTCTTCCGGTAGATGACTTCCGTACGAAAGAATATATACTGTTGTCCGCGTCATCCGCATTCATCCATTCAAAACCTGCCCAGCTGTCATCACATTCATATAGCGACGGATACTTTCTGTATATCTGCAGTAATTCCTTCACATAAGTGTGCAGTCCCTGATTGTTTTTTTCACCCAACAGGAACCAGTCAAGCTCCCTGGCTTCGCTCCACTCTCTCTCCTGCCCAAAATCCTGTCCCATAAACAACAGCTTTTTACCGGAATGTCCAAACATGTATGTATATCCCACCCGCAGATTGGCATACTTATCTACCTGATAACCGGGCATTTTATTTACCATGGAGCATTTTAAATGTACCACCTCGTCATGTGACAACGGCAGTATATATTTCTCGCTTTCGTTATAGCTCATAGCAAAAGTCATTTTATAGTGGTTATACTTGCGATATATCGGATCAAGCTTCATATATTCGCAGAAATCATGCATCCAGCCCATATTCCATTTATAGGTAAACCCGAGACTGTCACCGCCGATATCTCCGGTTACATTGGGCCACGCGGTAGATTCCTCGGCAATCGTCAAAAATCCGGGATAGCTGCCTCGTACGACGGAATTTAAATGTTTAAAGAATTCAATTGCTTCCAAGTTCTCATGACCACCATACTTATTGGGCACCCACTGTCCGGCCTGTTTCCCGTAATCCAGATAAAGCATGGAAGCAACGGCATCCACACGGATACCGTCAATATGAAACTCTCTCAGCCAGAACAAGACATTGGCTATCAGGAAATTTTTTACCTCCGGTTTACCGTAATTGAATATTTTCGTACCCCAGTCCGGATGTTCTCCCAAACGGGGATCCGGATGTTCAAAAATACACTGTCCGTCAAATTCGCTTAATCCATGAGCATCTGTTGCAAAGTGTGCAGGTACCCAGTCCAAAATCACACCAACCCCGGCTTTGTGCAGCCTATTCACCAGATACATAAAATCTTTCGGTGTTCCGTAGCGGGAGGTCGGCGCATAATACCCTGTTACCTGATAGCCCCAGGACCCGTCAAAGGGATGCTCCGCAATTCCCATCAGTTCCACATGGGTATATTTCATTTCCTTCAGATAATCAACGATTCTGTCCGCAAACTCTCTGTAATTATAAAAACCTTCCTCAGTTCCGTTGGGATGTTTCATAAACGAACCGATATGACACTCGTAGACCGCCATAGGCTCCCTGTACACATCCTTCTTGTCCCGTTGTTCCATCCAATTTGCATCCTTCCATGCAAAGCCGCTCAAATCCGTTACAACGGAAGCAGTTCCGGGGCGATACTCTGCCTGATTAGCAAAGGGATCCGCTTTATACAGCTTTCTGCCATCCTGTGCAAAAAGCAGATATTTATACATATCACCTTCTGTCACACCCGGGACAAACAATCCCCAGATTCCCCCATTTCCCAATTTTTCCATGGGGAGGGAAGTCTCATCCCACTCATTGAAAGTTCCTATCACATGAACTTCTTTTGCATTGGGAGCCCATACCCCAAAATAGACTCCTGAAATTCCTTTCTCCACAGAAAGATGTGCGCCCAGTTTTTTGTAAATATCATAATGAGTTCCCTGGGAAAATAGGTACTGGTCAGCCTCTGAAATAAAAACCTTCTCCGCTTTATTTGCCATGTATCGCTCCTCCTATCAGACAAAATCTTTTTCAGTCAGAATAATCATATCTTCATCGTCATATCTCTTTGCAAAAAGAATATCAAAGAAGTGACCAAGACTTTTTCTGTTTGCATGGCGGATAGCTGCATCTATAATTTCCTTTACTTCTGCAACAGTTACCACGTGGTCAATGGTTTGCAATTCTTCTATTCTTGTATGAAGGGCAAGCACTCCCATTTCGTCGATGGAATATTCCATATTCCGGGCATATTGCCTTGCAAAGGAAACAAGGGCATCATTGCTCATCGCTTCCACGTCCATACGTGCCGTAAAGTTCCCTGCAAGTTCCGGATGTGCTGCAAGGAACTTGCCCATGGATCTCTTGGTATCTTCCATAACCACGATAATTCCCAGGCTTTCCTTCTGAAGTGCCTTATGAAGCGCCTCTGCCGTCTCCGGTTGCATATCGGCTGCCTTCTGAATAATCAGAGCGCCGTTCTTTAATCGCTCCAGGGTTTCACTCACATCCTTGGAATTCATTCCCTTGCCGGATATCTTTGCCACCTTGCCGGAGAAATTACTGTCGGTCATCTGAACCTCGCGAATCATATTTTTCGCAAGAGCCAAAGTATCCATTCCCTCTTCACCGGTGATAACGATATTTCCGGTGTAGGCAGCCATGCTGATATTATCAATTGCATTTACCAGCTTTTCACGGCCCGAACGGCTTTGAATAAATGGTGCGTAAAGTTCCCTTTCCTCCTTGGTCATAGCGCGAACCTTCACCTTTTCGCGCTCCGCGGGAGCATAAGAAGGCTGCTCTTCTTCCGCTTCCTCTATTTCTTCCGCTTCCTCTATTTCTTCAATTTCTTCTACTTCTCCGTAATCGTCCTCACTGTCTCCTTCAACCTCAGCATTTTCACCGACCTCTTCGGTTACTGCCTCCTCGGGTTCTTCCTCCGGCTCCTCCGTTAACTCTGCTTCCTCCGGCATGGCAGCTTCTTCGGCTTCCGCTTCCGCAGCTTCCTCTACGGGCTCCTCCGTTAACTCTGCTTCCTCTGTCTCTTCCGATTCTCCGGTTTCTTCGACTATATCTTCCGTATCTTCCGGAATATCGACTGTTTTCTCCCGCTCCAGCTGCTCCAGAAGACCGTCTCGCACGGATGCCTCAAACTCGGTAAACATAGTACCCGTCTGCTGAAGGACATGCTGACGCACTTCCTCTTTCCGTTTTTCCTCGTTCTCCTTCTTCATCCGCTCCCATTCAGCAAGAATATCTTCAATACTCATCTGTCCGGTAATCTGTTTCTCAATCGTCTCGCTCTCGGGAACTACCAGGCTGATCTGTCCGTCAGACTCCTGGGACAATACGCCCGCAAGCTCCTTGGGCGGCTGTGCCGTCAGTGCCTGCTCTTCGACACTTTCCACACTCTCCATCCGAAGCTGATGCATGACTTTCTCTGCTGTATCATCCGTGGTTGTATCCACTGATTCCTGTGTGGTATCCTTCTCTTTGAAGGCTTGAGTCTCTTCAATCTGTTCTGCCGCTTCCGAAGCAGACTCTGTACTTTCATTTTCAGGCTCCACCGGCAAAATTTCTTCCATGCCTTCCGGTGCAACAATGTTTTCCTGCTGCAGGCTGCTCAAATCCCCTGTCTCCCCGAAAAAGACCTCGCTGCCTTCCATCACCTCTGTCTCGGGTCCAAGATCGCTTTCATCCACCTCGTCTATCTCAGGCAGGTCAAGACTCTCCGTATCGGAGTCCATCAATGGCGCCAGAATGGAACGGGTGATTGCCTCAGACTGTTTTGACCGTTCTCCGTCGAGAACTTCCTTCAATCCCGCAGCCAGCTCCGCCTGCAGATTGATTGTATTATACTGGCCAACATCTATTGTCTTAACCTGAATGTCCATTTCTTCCGGCTGTTCGCCGGTCTCCTGCGCTGTGAAAGGCTCCTCGGGTTTCTCCAAAACTTCCTCTGTAGCTTTCTGTGTACCCTGCTCTTCCGCGGAGGCTTCCCAGCCGGTCTGCACCTCGGAGGACGCTTCCGCAGCCGGTGCCTCCTCCTGCTGTACTCCCCAGCCATCAAACCGATGATCATATTTCTCCTGTTGAGCAGGTGTCAGCGGCTGATGCAGCATTTTTAACTCCATTGCCTTAATGACATACTTGCCCTCCCCGAACCATAAAATCAGTTCGTCACATTCCTCGACACAGCGTGTGGCAAGCCCCACCCTGTGATAAAGATAAGCCAGCTCATAAGCCCACTTTTCTCTGTAATCTCTCTTCTTCAGCTCCTCCAGAACACCAATGCGTTCCTCAAGGCTGACATCCTGTGCTTCATAAAGTTTATACTGAAGGATATAGCGGCCCGGATCCTTGGGTGCCACTTGTACAAATTCTTTATAATAATTTACTGCCTGTACAAATTCTTCAGTCTTTATGCACAACTCACAGAGAGAATAGCAGATTGTCTTTCCGCCCGGTCTTCTCTCATAAGCCAGCAACAGCATATTTTTGGCATCCTCATAGCGTCTGTTAATCTTATACAAATCACTGATGGTACAAAGCATCATGACGCTTTTCACCCTGCGCCAGTCGATTGTATCTGCGATTTCCGCAGCCTGGGGATACTCTCCCCGCGCTATCAATTCTTTAATTTCATCCGCTCTTACTTTATATTCATACTTATCCAAGGTAATTCACTCCCTATCTAACACGTAAGTATAGTTACCCACTATTAATGATAAGTTTACCATAGATACCTTGTTTCTGTCAAAAAGAAAAGGCAAAAAAATACAAGATATAGTAGCTATACCTTGTATTTTTTAACAATATATCGAAAATTACAAAAGATTCGACAACCTTGCAAACTGCTCCAACGTCAGTGCTTCTCCGCGAATAGTGGGTGAAAGCTGCATCTCTTCCAGTACTGCTGCCACGCGTTCTTTTGAGACGCCAAGCTCCGACGCATTTCCCAGTCCGTTCACCAAAGTCTTTCGACGTTGATTGAAAGACGCCCGAATCAGGGCAAACATCCTCTTTTCGTCATTAACCTGTACCGGCGGTTTTTCGTATCTTGTGAGCCGGATGACCGCACTGCCTACATTTGGTCTTGGGATAAAACAATTTGGAGGTACATTTGCCACAATTTCCGGTTTTGCATAATACTGCACTGCCAGTGACAGCGCGCCGTAATCTTTGGTTCCCGGTCCTACCTGCATACGGTCCGCCACCTCTTTCTGTACCATAATGGTTATGCTCTTAAGGGGCACATGATTTTCGAACAGTCCCATAATAATCGGTGTGGTTATGTAATAGGGCAGATTGGCCACTACTTTCACAGGTTTTCCGCCATTCTTCTCCTCCACAATTTTGTTGACATCCACCTTCAGGATATCGTCATTAATAACAGTAACATTGCTGTACTCCGACAGAGTATCCTCCAAAATAGGAATCAGATTTTTGTCAATTTCCACTGCCACCACCTCACCGGCACTTTCTGCCAGATACTGTGTCATGGTTCCGATTCCAGGCCCGATTTCCAGCACACAATCTTCCTTTGTAATCTCCGCTGCAGCAATAATTCTGTCAAGCACGGAGGTATCTATCAGGAAATTCTGACCAAACTTCTTTTGAAAATTGAAATTGTATTTTTGCAGTATTTCTATGGTATTCTGCGGTATTCCCAGTGTTGCCATACGCTGTTCCTTTCCTTTGCCTGTGATTATCGTCAACCGGTCAGTCATCAACCCGCACCGGCATTTTCTCCTTTACTCAGTCCTGTTGCGACGTCTGCAAAAAACAGAGTACTTCATATAAATCATTGAAAATTTTTGTGCTCAATTTCCGCATTTCTTCATCCGGTGCAATCATATCAGGCACCATGAGCGGACTCATACCTGCACGGTATGCCGAACGGATACCGTTCGGGGAATCCTCGATGGCATAAGCCTGTCCCGGTTTTGCACCGAGCTCTTTACATGCCAACAGATAAATATCGGGCCGGGGCTTGGAATGTTCCACCATATCTCCTGTCACTATGGCAGTAAAATACTCCTTGATGCCCGCTTCTTCCAAATGCTTCTCCACAGAGGAACGCCTGGTGGAGGAAGCCAGTCCAATCAGCCAGCCTTCTGCTTTCAGCCAGGTCAACAGCTCTCTGACTCCCGGTTTTACAGGAAGTCCGTTTTTCTCAATATAGTCCCAGAACCACAGGGAAGCCTGCTCCCGAAAGCCCTCGTAATCGAAATTTTCCCCGTAAGCATCCATTACAATTCTCCTGCTGTCATTGGCATTTAACCCGATGCACTTTGGAAAAATGAGTTCCATATCGGGAAGCCCGTTTTCCTCAGCCACCGCCAGCCAGCTGTCTCGGCAAAGACGCTCTGTATCAAACAAAACACCGTCCATATCAAACACTACTGTATTCAAAAATATTATCCTCCTGCTTCCAGTGCCCGGTTTAACACGCGTCATTCATAAAAGCACTTATTTTTAAGAATACACGAAATTCTCCAAAAAGTGAATACAATTATATAAAACAAGGACATCCGCATCATCTGCATACTGTTGAAGCAGCTCATACAGCCTGCCGTTGTAATAACGCAAATCAAGCATATAAACAGTATCATAGTGGGGCAGTACTAAAGGGACAAAACAGTTTGCATAGGAATCTTTTATCACAAACAAAGTTTTACCTGTCTGATTGCCGGTGTTGATTTCCACCAATGCATGATTGTCGTCCAAAAAGAAGCCGTATTGATTTTTTGTATCAAGGTAATCTTCTTCATATAAAGAATTTGTTGTTTTCTGCATATCATAAGTAACCGTAACCGGCATGATATCTGTCTCACCGAAATAATATATGGAATCCTTCTTCCATGCAATATTCACCTTGGAATGCAGTGTGCCCAGGAAATCCGATGATGCAGGAACCATTGTATCTGTATTGTAGGGATAAGGTTTCTCCCCGGCAAAGTCCGCCCAGGCACGATAACCGTAATAGGCTCCGAGACTGGTCCAATGATGATCCGTGCGATAATAAATTTCTTCTTCGCTGTGTTCCTTCAGCATGGAAAAAGCATCTACATAATGTTCGCTTCCCACAAGGTCTCTCACTTCCTCCAAAAAAACCTCCTGTGAAAAGCAAGGAGCATTTGCAGGCATTTTATCCGTCAGAATATTGTCTGCAGTGGGCACCAGCATCACATCCGCTTCCCAGTCATCCACCAGTTTTTTCAATAATTGCAATCTCTTATCAATCGTTTCCCGGGTATAATCCTCCGGAGAATGCTGTTCAAGCAGGTATCCGTCCTTTCCCAGATAGACACCTCCCATCTCCTGTTTCTGCAGAATCAAATCCACATACGTCTTTATGGAAATCCACTTGTCTCTGCTGACAAACTGATCTGTGACATAGTTTTCATAATCCCGAGCAAAGCTTCCCCGAATTAAGTTTTCGGCAGAAAGCTCCGGCTTGGAGGCAAGCAGCCTGTTTTCCGTTTCCGAATAAAGCCTGTCCTCTCCCGCAATATCTGCAATTGTAAATACCAGAATAACAGCAAAAAGCAACAGTACCGTAACAGCCGCATTGACTTTTTCTTTTCCGAAAAATCCCACGCTTTATCTCTCCTTGTCTTAACCCTAAAATCTGAAATACAAAAAAGGATTATAGGATGCATCCACAATACCCGCTACAGCCAGAACCAGCAAAACAACGGGTATTACCTTCTCACCCAGGCGATACAGGGCAATTCCGAAGCCTGACGGCGAATGTTCCAGTCTTCTGACTGCGTTAGCCAAAAGGGGAGTAGAACCCACTGCTGCCAGAAGAAATAAGACCAAATATTGCCTGCCCAGATAAAGTCCCCGGCTGTCCAGCATCCCGCCTGCTCCTGTCATAGCTTTCAGATAGCTCCAAATTTGCCCCGGTGTTTCCAACGCAAACAACACCCATCCCACCAGAACCACAAAGCTGCTATAAAGAATCCCTGCCCATTTGGGCAAACCGGAAAGTACTTTCCCCAAGAACAACTTCTCCAGAGATAAAAATACCGCGAACCAAAGCCCCCAAAGCAGAAAGTTCCAGCCCGCTCCGTGCCAGATACCGGTCAGCATCCACACAATAAAAATGTTGATAAGCTGTCTTGGCAGCCCTTTTCGATTACCTCCCAGCGGAATATACACATATTCCCTGAACCAGCTTCCAAGGGAGATATGCCATCTTCTCCAGAATTCCGTGACGGAAGCCGAAATGTATGGATAGTTAAAATTTTCCGGAAAGCAAAACCCAAGCATCATTCCCAATCCAATCGCCATATCGGAATAGCCGGAAAAATCAAAATAAATCTGAAAGGCAAATGCAAATACACCAATCCATGCAGTCAAGGCACTGATTTCTCCAAAATTCATTGCAGAAATTTCAGCCCACAATTCTCCCACATTATTGGCAATCAGTACCTTCTTTGCGAGACCCACGCAGAAACGCTTCATTCCGTTGCTGATTGTACAGATATCTATGGGGCGGCTTTCCAAACGTTCTTCCACATCCCTGTATTTGACGATAGGTCCGGCAATCAACTGCGGAAACATAGTTACAAAGACGCCAAAGTCAAGAAGGCTCTTTTGGACCCTTGCCTCTCCGCGATATACATCAATGGTGTAGGACATGGTCTGAAAAGTATAAAAAGAGATTCCGATAGGCAGCGGCAGATTCAACAGAGGGACAGAGGTTCCAAACAGACCGTTCACCGTCTGTATCAGGAAGTCAGCATATTTAAAAAAGCACAAAACAGACAGGTTTGTCAGAACCGATAAAGCCAAAAAGATTTTTGCCTTTCCTGTATCGCGATACTTTTCAATCATCCTGCCGTAAAAATAATCCGTCACGGTAGAAAAAAGCATCAACAGTACATAGACCGGTTCTCCCCACGCATAAAAAAACAGGCTCCCCAATAAGAGGATGAAATTCTTCATCCTCCCGGGAGCCACATAATAGCAAATCAGAAATACCGGCAAAAACCGAAACAAAAACAAAACACTGCTAAATACCATTTTTATACCCATGCAGACCGCATGAGCCCTCCATGTTTTATTGCGCTATGGCTGCACCCACATGCTGACCGATAATCTCAATAACAAGCTCATTGGCTTCCTGGCAATGTGCTATCACGGCTTCATCCCCGGATTCAGAAGCAGTCATCGTGTCTGCGCCCAGCTGTACAAAGCAAATATAGTTTCCGATTCTCTCGACTCTGGAAGCCTGAACTTTTCCCACATTCATGGGATACTGCATGGTATCATTCACATTCATATCGCGATAAGCATTCAACGCTTCCTCAACAGCTTCTTCCTGCCCTTCTTTCGCCTTAATCACAATCAGGGTATCCACATTGACACTAATCATAGGCATCTCTGCAAAATAGTCATCATACATATCGGGTGTCACACCTAACATTGTTTCCAGCATGTCCGGCATAACCTGCATACTGGGCCAATAATTCTCTCCCAGTACATCTGTAACCGCAGTTCTTAATGCCGTCATTTCCTCTGTCCAACCGTTTGTGTAGTCATGCCCGTTAACTACCGTACCGGTCTGCTGCTCCCCGCCCGCTTCTGCGGATTGAGATTCCTGCAAACTTTCCGAGGATTGCGTGCTTTCACTGCTCTGCTGAACGTTGCTGTTCTGCTCACTGCTTTGATTCTCTGCATTGTTATTCCTGCCTCTGCAGCCCGTCATGCTAAGCACCAACAATCCTACACTCATCATTACCAGTAATTTTTTCATAAATAACCTCCATCTGCATTTCCATGCGTTTTCATAATCCGCATTCAGTATTCCCATTTTTTTGCGGTCTAATATATATAGTCCCCTCTTTTACAAAATACTGCAAAGACTTTCTAAATTTTCAAATTTATGATAGAATAGGCGCATATGAAAACCATGCGACGCTTCAAAGCGGCATTTGAGTTAGAAAAAGGAAAGCATAATGAGTATTTTAAACGTTGAACATTTAACCCATGGTTTTGGCGACCGTGCAATCTTTCATGATGTGTCCTTCCGTCTTCTGAAAGGAGAACACATCGGATTAATCGGTGCCAACGGTGAGGGTAAGTCTACCTTTATGAATATTATAACAGGAAAGCTGATGCCTGACGAGGGCAAAATCGAATGGGCAAAAAATGTGCGGGTAGGCTACCTTGACCAACATACGGTACTGACTGCCGGTATGACCATCCGGCAGGTACTGTCCTCCGCTTTTGATTTTCTCTATGAACTGGAAGCTCAAATGAATAATATTTGTGAGAAGATGGGAGAGGCAGATCCGGCGGAGTTGGAAGACTACCTGGAGGAGCTGGGCACCATTCAGGATTTGCTTACCATGCACGACTTTTATATGATTGATTCAAAAGTAGAGGAGGTTGCACGGGCACTCGGTCTTATGGATATCGGACTCGACCGGGATGTGACAGAGCTGTCAGGTGGTCAAAGAACAAAGGTGCTCCTGGGTAAACTGCTTTTGGAGAAACCGGATATCCTCCTTTTGGACGAGCCCACCAACTATCTGGATGCGGAACATATCGAATGGCTGAAGCGCTATCTAACCGAATACGAAAATGCTTTTATATTGATCAGCCACGATATTCCTTTTCTGAACAGTGTGGTAAACCTGATTTATCACATGGACAATCAGGAATTGAACCGCTACGTCGGCGATTATGATAAGTTTCAGGAAGTTTACGCCATGAAAAAATCCCAGCTGGAGGCCGCCTATAACCGCCAGCAGAAAGAAATTGCTGACTTAAAGGATTTTGTGGCGAGAAACAAAGCCAGAGTTGCCACCAGAAATATGGCCATGTCCCGCCAAAAAAAGCTGGATAAAATGGATGTCATTGAGCTTGCCGCGGAAAAGCCGAAACCGGAATTTTGCTTCCGGGAGGCAAGAACGCCGGGACGCATTCTCTTTGAGACTCACGACCTTGTCATCGGCTACGGGGACCCCCTCTCCAAGCCTTTGTCCCTCACTATGGAACGTGGACAGAAAATCGTTCTGACAGGAGCCAACGGAATCGGGAAGACAACCCTCTTAAAAAGTATCCTGGGGTTGATTCCCCCGCTTTCGGGAAACGTCGAACAGGGCGATTATCTGGAAATCGGATATTTTGAACAGGAAATGACCGGTGACGGGAACAACAGCTGTATCGAGGAAATCTGGAAAGAATTCCCCGGTTTTACCCAATATGAAGTACGCTCTGCCCTGGCGAAATGCGGGCTCACCACAAAACATATCGAAAGCCGTGTAAAGGTGCTCAGCGGCGGAGAGCAGGCAAAAGTTCGACTCTGTAAACTCATCAACCGCGACACCAACATTTTGCTCTTGGACGAGCCCACAAACCATCTGGATGTGGATGCCAAGGCAGAATTAAAACGCGCCTTAAAGGACTACAAGGGCAGCGTTCTCATGGTCTGTCATGAACCGGAGTTTTACGAAGGACTGGCTACAGATGTATGGGACTGCACAAAATGGACAACGCGCGTGATATAAACGACAATCGTATGTGAAATTATTTACTGCGAGATATCCGGCATCGAACCGGAAAGAGGTATACAAATGATAGATACAAATAAGGACTTATCTTTACAATTTCCGAATCTCTACAACAAAGAAATAATAGACAGCTTCCGGGAAACCATGGCATCCTCTCAGGAGCTGATGTCCCGCTACCGCTGTGCCATCATGGAAGTGGAAACCAAATTCAAGGTATTGAATGAACAGTTTTCCCTACAACATGACCGCAATCCCATCGAAAGTATCAAGACAAGGCTGAAGTCTCCTGACAGTATTCTGGAGAAGTTGCACCGCAAGAATCTGCCTCTGACCTTAGCTTCCGTAGAAAACAATCTGTTCGACATTGCGGGAATACGCGTCATCTGCTCCTTTGTGGATGATATCTATATGCTGGCCGATTGTCTGACAAGCCAGGACGACATTACTCTTTTGGCGAAGAAAGACTATATCCGTAATCCCAAGGAAAACGGATATCGAAGTCTGCATCTCATTGTGGAAGTTCCTATCTTCTTACAAGATGAAAAACGGAATATGAAGGTGGAGGTTCAGCTTCGCACCATCGCCATGGAATTCTGGGCAAATCTGGAACACAGACTACGCTATAAAAAGGATTTGCCGGAAAATGTTCTGGCAGCAACCGAAAGCTCCCTTTTGGAATGTGCGGAGATCAGTTCCATGCTGGATGAAAAGATGCAGGGCATCAGAAATGTTGTGGAAGAGAAATAAATTCTTCAATCACTCAAAAGCCTTACCCTGTCAGCCATATGGGCAGGGAAATTCCGTTCCAGAATAGAGTGATATTCCTCGAAGGTTACGCTGCATTGATAAGTCATCAGTTCCATTTCCACGCCGAAATAGTCAATCAGAAAATCCATGGACTGCATACCGTTACGGAGATAAAATTCCTTACGTCGACGTCGCAGCACCGCTTCTGCCGCGTTCCCGGAATCACCTGACATTTCACTGCCTTCCTTCATCCCGACAGTACTTTCGATTTCCAACAGGAGCCTGCGTCCTTCATATCTCTTCTGTAAGGCTTTCAGTGCCTCGCTCCCCAATCCCGTCCCACGACATGTCGGACTTACTGCAAAGTAGTCCAACAATACTAACTCTCCGTAAAGCATGGTGATGGCCAGTCCAAGAAAAGCTTCTTCGTCATCCTCGATGACCAATATCTCATAATTACCCGCCTCCCGTCCTTCCAGTATCATCTGAAAGGGCCTCTTTTCACCATCCGGAAAACTCTCTTCATACAGAGTACATACTTGATTCAGTTGCTTCTGTGTATATGCTTCTTTCAATTTCATTGTATCAAACTCCCGGATAATATAATGTTACTGTCATTCAGTGTAACGGTTTAGTCAAGCATATCAGCTTTCTCTATTTTCTTCAAATGAAATATGTGTTAAAATATTTTTTATGCTTCAAAATGGAGGAAATTATGCAAAATACAAAACAAAAAAAATTTTCCATGCTCCCTTATCTTTTTCATTATACGGGGCATTACATTCTCGGTATTGCGGTACTGATGCTTGTGGATTTGGCAAGTCTTTATATTCCCCAGTACATCGGTGAAATCATCGACGGACTTACCGCCGGTGCCTTGGATTATGCGGGTGTAAAGTCTCTCCTTCTCAAAATTCTCTGCGCCGGTCTTATTATGATGGCAGGACGTTTTGGTTGGAGATACTTTATCATCGGAGCCTCCCGGGGTATCGAGTACAGAATGAGAAATGATTTGTTTGCACATTTGGAAACCCTGTCCGCACGTTTTTTCAACAGTCACAAGACCGGTGACCTGATGGCACACTTTACCAACGATCTTCAGGCAATCCGCATGGCCGCAGGTATGGCGGTAATTACTACCTTTGATGCTGTAGTCATGACTGTCATGGTATTGATAAAAATGATATTTTATGTAGATTTTCGCCTGACTGTTCTGGCTTTTGTCCCTTTGATTCTGGTTGCCGTAGGCTGTTATTTCTACGGAATCGAGTCAAAAAAACGCCAGACAAAAAGGCAGGAAGCCTTTTCACATCTCTCCGACAAGGTTCAGGAAAGCCTTGCCGGAATCCGCGTACTGAAGGCCTTTGTTCAGGAGGATGCCGATTTCAAATCCTTTGAAGAAGCCAGCACAGCCAGTATGGAGAAAAATCTTTCTGTAGTAAAACTTCGGGCTATCTTCGGACCCGCCCTGGATGCCGTTACCGGTATCAGTTTATTGCTGAATTTGGTTTTCGGCGGAAAAATGGTTTTAAGCGGACAGATTTCTATCGGACAATTTGTTGCCTTTAACTCCTACATTGGCATGCTGGTATGGCCCATGATTGCATGCGGTGACTGTATCAACGCCTTTAGTCAGGCCTCCGCCGCTTTCGGTCGGATTGCTGCCATATTCCGCGAAGAGCCCGATATTGTGGATAAATATCTGACACAATCGTTAGATTTCTCTTTGCCGGACGAGGATAATGAACCGAATCCCGACAGTCTGCATCTGGAGGGCGATATTACACTGAACCATCTGACCTTTACCTATCCTGACGGAGATACTCCTGTACTAAAAAATGTAGATCTTCATATTCAGCCGGGAGAAATGCTTGGAATTTTGGGGCGTACCGGCAGCGGCAAATCATCTCTTGCCGATTTGCTTCTCCGGGTATATGACTGTGACAAGGGAATGCTGCTTTTGGACGGCAGACCCATTGATGAAATTCCGCTTGCGGTACTGCATCGGGATATGGCTTATGTACCCCAGGATAATTTTCTGTTTTCGGATACGTTGGAAGAAAATATTGCCTTCGGTCTGGAAGAACGTATTCAGGATCATCCCGAACTGCGGGAAAGCATTCACCGTGCTGCCATGGATGCCTGCATTCACGATAACATCATGGATTTCCCCGAGGATTATCTGACACTGGTAGGCGAAAGAGGTGTTACCCTTTCCGGAGGACAAAAGCAACGAAGCTCTATCGCCCGGGCTCTGCTGAAGGACTCTGCCGTACTGATTCTGGATGATTCTCTTTCTGCCGTTGACACCGATACAGAGGAGCAGATTTTGGAAAACCTGATGCGCCTGAGGAAAAATAAAACCACCATCGTCATTGCACACCGCATTTCAACCTTACAAAAGGCAGACCATATTGCCGTACTGGAGGAAGGGGAACTGACCGAGTACGGAACCCACGAGGAGTTGGTAGCTCTCGGCGGTTTTTATGCACATATCAACGAGAAACAGCAGCTTGAACAACAGCTAAAGGAGATGTAAAAATGAGTAAACTGACTGATGATAAAACAGAATCCAATTATCAGGGAAGCGCTCTTATGCGGCTCCTCTCCTATATGAAGCCTTATATCGGTTGGGTAACCCTATGCCTGGTTCTGGTCCTGGCTCTGACCTTCTTTGATCTGTACCGTCCAACTCTGATTGGTGATGCCATCGATCTTTTTAAAGTCCGCGGGGATTATGACATTATTGTCAACACATCGGTTAAATACGGAATTGTATTGATTTTAAGTCTGATTTTTAATATCACCCAGACATGGGTACTGCAGAAAACCGGACAGCGCATTATCCTTACCGTGCGCAAGGATCTTTATGCCCACATCCAATCGTTAAGCAGCCGCTTTTTTGACCTGACTCCCGTGGGAAAACTGGTAACCAGAGTTACCAACGACGTGGAAGCTCTGGATGAAATGTATTCCGGTATTTTGGTGCGCCTTTTCAGAAATATCGTCAAAATAATTGGTCTCGCCGTTGTCATGCTGGTGCTTGACCGGAAACTGGCTCTGTTTTCCTTTATCCTTCTTCCCCTGGTGGCTGCTCTGACAGTATTGTTCCGGTGGATTGCAAGAAAAACCTACCGCGTTACAAGAACCAGGCTCACCGACCTGAATACCTTTCTCTCGGAAAATATCTCAGGTATGCGCATCATCCAGATATTCGGCCGGGAAAAGCGAAAATATGAAGAGTTTAACGATAAGAGCCGTAAACTTTACAATGCATACTATCGCGAAATGATTGTATTTGCCATCTTCCGCCCGCTGATTTATATTCTCAGTATTTTTTCTCTGATGATTGTTCTCGGTCTGGGCAGCAGGGAAGTACTTGGGGGTGCCATCTCTATCGGTACGTTATATGTATTTGCACAATATATCCAATCCTTCTTTGACCCGATTCAGGAGTTGGCCGAACAGTTTTCCACGCTCCAGTCCTCTCTTGCTTCCGCTGAGAAGATTTTCACTATCATGGATGAGGATGCTCTGGTACCCGAGGCAGAAGACCCGGTTATTCTTCCGGAGATAAAAGGGCGAATCGAATTCGATCATGTCTGGTTTGCATATGATAACGAGAATTATGTGCTGAGAGATGTATCCTTTGTTATCGAGCCCGGTCAGAAGATAGCCTTTGTCGGTGCAACCGGTGCCGGCAAATCCTCTATTTTAAACCTGATCGGCAGATACTACGACATACAAAAGGGACATATATACATCGACGGCGTAGATATCCGTCTCTTAAGCAAAAAGCAGCTGCGAAGCGCCATCGGACAAATGCAGCAGGACGTATTTATTTTTGAGGGGACCGTAGAAAGCAACATCCGGCTTTATGACGAAAATATCACCATCAATGAGGTAAAAGCTGCTGCCGAATATGTCAATGCCTCCCACTTTATCGAAAAATTACCCCATGGTTACGAAGAACCTGTATCTGAGCGAGGCGCAACCTTCTCCGCCGGAGAAAGACAGCTTCTCTCCTTCGCAAGGACTCTGGCCCACAAGCCGAGCATTCTGGTAATGGACGAAGCCACCGCCAACATTGATACCGAAACCGAATTGTTGATTCAGGAAGCGTTGGAAAAGTTGATGAAAGACCGCACTACCATAATGGTAGCCCACCGTCTTTCCACGATTCAGCATGCAGACTGCATTATGGTAATGCACAAAGGAAAAATCCGTGAGCGGGGAACCCATCAGGAATTGCTGGCCCAAAACGGAATTTACAAGAAACTATACGAATTACAGATTCATCATGCGGTGACTGCCTAATCCTCCGTACCGTCCAAAAGCTGTATTGCTTCCCTATTCAGGACAGCCCGGTTAAAATCGTGAATATCCGTCAGCTTTCTGGGAAATATCATTCCTCCTCCGACCATATCCGTGTTATGCTGGTCAGAGCCCGCTGTCATGGGAAGATTGTGCTCCTTTGCATAGAGAATAGCTCGCTCATTAAACTCCGGATGTCCGAGACTCCTCTTGGCACGGCTGGAATGCGAAGCATTGATTCCCTCCACCGCATCCACATATTCCGGGAAAAGACGGATTTCACTGATATAAGAAGCTTCTCTGCAGGGGTGAGCATGACAGACAATGCCACCCCCCGCATGTACCAGTGCAAACTGCTCCTCCACCGTTGCATCCTTGATTTCAGGATGAGACAACAGCCACTGCTTATCCAATCCGTAAATTAAAAACTCTGTTCCGCGGTAGCCGGATTCCCAGCCAAAAAACACCTGTAACCCAAGCCTATCTCCCTCAGCCTTCGCATGTTCATAACCAAGGCAATATTTCTCCACCCATTCACTCCAGGGCAATGACCTGTCCACTGCTGTATTACCATAGAAAAAATGATCTGTAACAATAATACCCGTATAACCCGCTTCCGCATAAGCTCTTGCCATCTCTGTCCCGGAACAGCTTGCACAGGCGCTTCCCTCCGAGGTATGCATATGCGTCTCATAAAGATAACCGTTGAATTTTAAGTTCATCATTCTTCCCTTCTTTCATTTTCCGTTACACTTCTATGCTGCTTTCCATCTGTTTCATTTCCCGCAACGTTCCCACTCCCAAGGGTACAGCAATCAGCAAAGTACAGACATCCGACCAGGTCTGGCACATCTGCACACCCAGTAACCCAAAGAAACAGGGTAATATCCATATCAGAGGAATAAAGAAAATGCCCTGTCTGGCTGCTGCCACAACAGACGCCTTTGTGGCTTTACCAATGGACTGAAGCATCATATTACACATCACAATCCATGCATTCACCGGAAAAGCAATCAGTTGTAACCTCAAAGCCAATGTCCCGATGCGTATAACATCCATATCCTCCTTACGGAAAAGAGTCACCAGCGGTTTTGCAAAAACAAAGCCCACCGCAGAAATTACTACCAGAAATACAGCGGCATATTTCACGCAAAAGCCAAAAGCTTCCCTGACTCTTCCGTATTTTCTTGCCCCGTAATTCATGCCGCAGACAGGCTGGAAGCCTTGTCCGAAACCAATCAGAGCAGAGTTTGCAAACATGGTAATCCTGCTGACAATAGACATGGCTGCAATAGCTGCATCGCTAAAATCTCCGCCATACATTCCTGCCGAGCGGTTCAAACAAACCTGCGCAACACTGGCAAGACCCTGCCTGCATAAAGAGGGAATTCCACCCTTGAAAATTTCTTTGTACAGATAGAAAGAGGGTTGGAAATTTCGAAATACAATACGGATATTTCCTCCCTTTCTGCTCATCAGGAACAACAGGCTGAAACTGACAACCTGACTGATTGTGGTAGCCAAAGCTGCACCTGCCACACCCAAGTCAAAGATAAAAATCAAGATAGGGTCCAGCACAATATTTAATATCGCTCCCGACACAATTCCCACCATTGCATAAGAAGCACTGCCTTGAAAGCGTAGTTGATTATTCAACACAAAGGAAGACATTATGAAGGGGCATCCCAAAAGTATAATCCGCAGATAATCCTTTGTATAAGGCAGAATTGTTGGCGTGGAACCCAAAAGTCCGGCAATAGGCTCCAAAAATGCCAACCCTATCATTCCCAGCAAAACTCCGGTAAAAAATGCAGAAAAAAAACCGGTAGCCGCCATTTTGTTTGCCTCTTCAAATTCCCCCGCACCCAGCTTTCGTGAGATAAAGTTTCCGGAACCGTGACCAAAGAAAAAGCCACAAGCCTGCACCAATGCCATCACCGAAAATACCACCCCTACCGCCGCTGTTGCCTGTGTGTTAATTTTACCCACAAAAAATGTGTCGACCATATTATAAAAGGATGTGACAAGCATACTGATAATGGTGGGCACCGCCATCTGACAGACCAGATGAGGTACGGGCTCATTCAGCATATAGTCTACCTTTTCCTGTTGATTCATATTCCGAACATTCATGATTGTTAGCTCCTGTTTATTTACAGTCATACATCTGTAATGCTCTGCTGTCTTCCTGCCAATCTGTCTCCAACCCAAAATTACTGTATCCGAATCAGCTCCCTGCAACGGTTTAGCGCCGCATAGAGCTCCTGTTTGCGGGGCATGGCAAGATTTCCCGGAATCATACCGCTGTCTCCGGCTACTGAACCTCTCGCAGAATCACCAAAAAATGCTCCAAACCCCTTTTTCTCCACCCGGTCAAAAACAGCTTCCGCTGCTTCTCCCAGTGTCCTTTTTCCGTCAAAGTCATGCAATTTCATATATTTCATCATATATGACAGCGTTGTCAGCTGTTCCGAATCCACCAATTGCTCCACATAGCGCAGATCTACCTCTTCGCGATTGACAGAAAAACCATCCAGTCCATCGGTGCGCAGCTTGATGCGGTCATCTGCGGCAAAAGCCCCGTCCCTCTTCACCACGCGGTTAAAATCGGGTTTTTGTACTTTCTCCGCTGCCCCCGGTGTATAAGGAAAGCTCTCCGCCTCCTTCTTTGCAAGCTCTGTAATCTCCATGGGCTGATATCTTTTCATCTGTAAAATGCAGTCCGCTTTGTGGAAATAGGAGCCGCAGCTTCCCGCTACCAGAATTGTGGAGATACCATACTCCTCATATAACTCCCGCACCCTGTCGATAAAGGGGATAATAGGCTCCACCTCACGGCTGACCACGCGCTGCATCAGTTCATCGCGAATCATAAAGTTTGTCGCACTGGTGTCCTCATCAATCAGAAACACTTTAGCGTCCGCCTCAATTGCTTCTACGGTATTTGCTGCCTGAGAGGTGCTGCCGCTGGCATCCTCCGTATAAAAAGCTTTTGTATCCCGGCCGTTTGGCAGATTACGGATGAACATGGAAATATCCGTCTTCTGAATACTCCTGCCATCCTCTGCGCGAAGCTTCATGGCAGTAGCATCGGTAATCACATACTCTCTGCCATCCCCGCTGATATGGTTGTACACGCCCAACTCCAGAGCCTCCAGCAGCGTGGACTTTCCGTGATAACCTCCGCCTACAATCAGTGTCACGCCCTTTTTGATTCCCATACCCGTCAGTTTACCATGATGAGGCAGCTGAAGCGTCACTTCCATGAAAGCGGGCGCTTTAAAAGCGACAGCATCTTTCATGGGCAGGGAGGATACACCGGACTTTCTGGGCAAAACGGCACCGTTTGCCACAAAAGCCACCAGCTCTCTCTTGATTAACTCTTCCCTGATATACTCCTGGTCATCCGCCAGAAACAAGACTTTTTCCAGACTGTCCTTGGGACAGGACGCAGACAAAATCGTCTGCCTCACACATACGGGAAGAAAATCAAACAGAATTTTTCCCAGTTCTCCCGCATTGATGGTCCGTCCGTTGGCGGGGAATCCGATTTCCATACGGACAACAATATCCCCTGTCGCCGTATCTACGGTACATGCGCTTCTCTCCAGTATCTCCTGCCCCGGATGACTGATGCCCAGAAGCCCGCTCTTGCCGGAGCCTTTTGCTTTGAAGGAATAATCCTTTATTTTGGCTGCCATACGCCTCAACAAATAATCCTGAAAAGCAATTTTTCTCACCGCACTCTCATAGCACATCCTGTCAAAGCCCGCCACCCTGCCGGGCACAAGAATACTGACCTTGGAAGGAGAAGCAAAGGGATCGCCCTGCACATGGTCAATGGACAGTATATATTGCTGAAACTGATATTTTCCTTTCGTATCTTTATAGGCGGGATAGCCCTTGTGGTCTATCTGCCGAAGTAAAGTCTGTAAATCTGCCGCTGTTTTCATTTCTGTACCAAGCCTCCTGCCTACCCTATTTTACTCTCTCCCAAAAACAGGGTCAAGTTCAAGAATAAATTACCGTATTAACCATACAAGGCAGCTTTCCTGATTTATTTTACCGCCTCCTTGAACAGCATTAACATTCGGTATCTGGATACATTGAATGTCCTGAATCCGAAGTTTTCCGTGGATTCCTTCCTATCTTTCATCCAGTAGTAGCCGAAGGCTTCCTGAGCGGATCGTCCCCGCCATTCCGTCTGCCGCTCCCGCATATAATCCAGAGGTGACTCCTCCGAAAAGGCTTCCATGTCATACCCCAGTTTCTCCAGACAGGGCACCAGGACAGGAGCGGCATCGGCACTGAGATGACTGAGGTAGCGGTAGTCTTCATAGGGCTCGTATATCTCCCAAACTCCCGGGTCACGCTGCTGCATTTGCTGTATGTTTGCCACATTGACCCTGGCAATGATGTAATCGGGATGAGCAAAGGACAGAGCCAGATACAGCACCGTCACCACCGTCATACTGTAACGGAACAGAGGAAATCTCTCTCTATAAATATTGACAATCACCCCGACGAACAATACGGAAATCAGCGCCAGCGCCCAGAGCACCAAAACTCTTAAGAATGTCAGATAATAATACATGATATAGATGCACATTCTCATGGCACTGGAAGCAATCATGACGAAAGTGCAAAGTGACATTAATGTCAGAATTGCTTTCAGCACGTTGCTTTCCCTGAAAAAGTTCAAACACACTAAAACAATCACCAGATTCAGGAGGCTTACTACCAAAAGCTGGAAAAAACCTTCTCTGGCATATTCCGCATAGCTGTACCCTGCGGGCAGCTGTAATTTACCCATAAACAACCCTGCAATCTGAATCACGGAAAATATCAGATAGAGCACCGTCAGCATACCCGTCACCGTGATTGCCAGCACCGGCTCTCCGGTTCTTTTGTCTTTTACCTCCTCCTTCATTTTCTTTTTGCACAGATAGGAGGTAAGACAGTAAGATAACAGAAACATGAAGGCAATTCTGAACAGCACATTCACAATATTCCCAAGACTGATGTTTTCCAGGAATTTATCCGTCATCTGGCGAAATACTGCGTCCGCAGCAGACAAAAGTACCATTACCACCAGCACCAGCGGTACCCCTACCAGTATCCCGATGCCCAGCGCCCAAATTCGTCTGTCCTCCTTGCCTGTCTTCCGCTTTCGGAATTCCGCCGCATCCCGAAAAGGATAGCTTATCTCTCCAATACTGCAGAAGGTCAGCCGGCATATACTACCCAAAAACTTTCCAAGCCCCCACTTGGAGGTGTCAAAGTATTGCCTTAGAAGCAGGCTCATCATCAGCAGGAAGATTCCCAGCTTGTTAAAAAAGATGAGCCGTACATCATCGGTGCAGAAGGTGGAAATGCCCAACAGTACCATTGCCGCCATATAAAAGGCGCTTCCTCTTTTTAAGGTAGTCCCCAGTTTTGCAAGCGATAAGCACAAAAACAAGAGGCTGCCTGCTACGAAAAAAGGGAATGTCACTCCCGAACTGTTTTTGAACATACAAAATGCGTAAAATACCGCATACAGGAGGGCTGCCGGCCCAAAGAAACCAAACTTCTCCTTCATGCGTTTTGTCTCTTCCGTCTCTCTTTCAACCTGTTTTATGATAAACACCTCTTTCCTTTACAATTTACTTTTCACCAGATTCTTCTCCGGCACCCTGTATTTCCGTTTCCCTGTCATCCTCCGCAAATTCCAGAATATCTCCCGGCTGGCAGTCCAGAGCCCTACAGATGGCCTCCAAAGTAGAGAAACGCACTGCCTTTGCCTTATTGTTTTTCAGGATGGAAAGATTAGCCAGAGTAATGTCTACTTCATTTGCAAGGTCGGTAAGGCCCATTTTCCGCTTTGCCATCATGACATCTAAGTTTACGATGATTCCCATAGTTGTCTCCTCTTCTCATCTGCGTTTATACCGTCAAATCATTTTCTTCCTTGTATGCCACCGCCTGCTCAAATACAAAGCTCAGCACCTTGCTGAACAGCCCGGCAATGACAAACACTAAAATGACCACTCCCATGGCAATTGTCATATAGACGATGCTCCGCACCCCTGCCATCAGGGCAATAAAGAAACTCCAGTTTCCCATCTTCCGCAGACTGATCACATTCTCCTGTACAAAGCAATTCTCCGCCAGCACTGTCCTGAATATTTTTCTCAGTTCCCACAGCAGCTTTTCCGCGGCAATCCCCAGTACAAAATAGATAATCACCGTTTCCTCGTAGTGCTCTATCAGGTGGGGCAACTGCTCCCCAAAAAACTTGATGCTCCAGGGTAAAGACACTGTCACCGGAATCCCTGCAAAAAACATAAAATCCAGCAGGTACTTTGTACCCATTATCCAGGGTTTCTTTGCATTCATTACCACATCTTCTCTCTTTTCACTTTCCATCTCAGATGCTCCTTCCTGTAAATCTCCTCATTGCCCGGTCTCTTTATCGCCAAATATATTTCCTTTTGCGTATCGCAAATATATCATTCAGGAAATCGAAAGTCAATATAATTTTATTGATATTCAATAAATATTTATCGAATCGCAAGAATTAGATTCAAAAATTAAAACATTCTTAAAAAGTTAAAAACGTTAAAAATACGATTCTTAAAAACGAAACTTACAAAACGTCTCAATACATCAAAAAAAGCCCCTTACTTCCGTAAGGAGCTTTCTGTCAACTCAAAGCTTATTTTGCAGCTTCAAATTCCTTCTCAATTTCTTCCTCCGGTTTCCCGGTCAGGAGGCTTACAATAACCACTGCTGCCAACGATACCAGAAAGGCAGGAAGCAGCTCGTATATATTCCAGACCCCTCCCAGAGGCCGTACCAGATACTTCCACAAAAATACCGTTACTCCACCGGCAATCATTCCTGCCAAAGCACCCTGCATATTACTGCGTTTCCAGAACAGCGCACAAAGCATTACCGCTCCGAAAGCGCCCCCGAACCCGGCCCAAGCAAAGGAAACAATGGAAAATACACTGCTTTCCGGATCCTTTGCCAGAAAAATTGCAATCACACTGATTACCAAAATGGTGCCTCTTGCGATGGTCAGGCTCTTTTTGCCGCTCATTTTGATATGAAAGAAGTCCTGCAGGATATTCTGGGACACACTGGATGCCGCTGCCAACATCTGACTGTCTGCGGTAGACATGGTAGCTGCCATGATTCCTGCCAAAATTACCCCTGCTACTATCGCAGCAAGGATACCGTTTGAACTAATCAAACCGGCTATCTTTACAATAACTGTCTCGCTTGCACTTCCCTGTAATGTCTCTAAAGCCCCTGCCTTTGTCATACCAAGTCCTACAATGCCGATAAAGATGGCAGCCGCCATTGCAAAAAATACCCAGACAGTTGCCACACGCCGGGAAAGAACCAGCTTCTTCTCGTCTTCAATCGCCATAAAGCGAAGCAGGATATGGGGCATACCGAAATATCCAAGTCCCCACGCCATGGTAGAAATAATTGTAATAATCCCATACGATGAGGATGTACCTTCAACTGCATTGTATGTGGCATTCATGCTCAAGTAACCGGGTAGCGCTTTTGCATTGTCCATTACTGCACCGATTCCGCCTGCAGTAGCAACTCCAAAACCAATTACGATACAGAGCGCCATTGTCATAACACAGCTTTGAATCAAATCGGTAGTAGATACCGCTTTAAAACCACCCATAATGGTATATCCCACAATAATCAGTGCGGATACCACCATAGCAGTCATATAGTTTACCCCAAATAAGCTGTTGAACAGCTTACCGCAGGCCGCAAACCCCGACGCAGTATATGGAATAAAGAAAATAATAATCACAAGCGCTGCAATTGCATTCAATATATTGCGTTTATCATGATAACGTTTGGAGAAAAAGTCCGGAACCGTAATCGCATCCAGATTGCTGGAATACCGGCGAAGACGTCTGGCTACCAAAAGCCAGTTCAAATATGTACCGATACCAAGACCGATGGCAGTCCATGCAGCATCACAGACACCGCTCAGATAAGCCACACCGGGCAGTCCCATCAATAGCCAGCTTGACATATCACTTGCTTCAGCACTCATGGCTGTAATGAAAGGACCCATCTTTCTTCCACCCAGATAGAAATCCTTACTGTCCGCATTTCCTTTGCTAAACAAAAATCCGATAGCCAGCATCAAAAGCAGATAAATAACGATTGCGGCGATAATACAAAAATTGATTGTAGACAGCATATTCTTTTTCCCCCCACGGCTTTTTCTAAAAGGAATAAACTGTATTCTATCACTTCGTACCGCTTTATGCAAGCGAAAATGTATTTTTATGAACTTAATACACTATTTTATACATTTTTATTTGAATATATTCGGGATTTTATACACATATAGCGCATAACAAAGATAAAGCAGAACTGCTAAATCCCCTTCAATAACAGCATGCTCCACAGCGGTGTGGCAATCAGGGACATTACTGTAGTCAGGACGACGCACTTGCTGGCATAGACCGCGTCCCCGTCATACTTGGCTGCCAAAATTGCCGTGGTGCTGGCAGCAGGCATGGCTGCCAAGAGAACCGACACTCCTGTCACAAGTCCGTCAACCCGAAAAGCAAGACACCCGACATAGACCACAAGCGGAATCAGCACCAGACGAAGCCCCGAAAACAGAAAAATAGACTTATCCAGCATCTCCCTTGGCTTCACATCTGCCAGAATAGTTCCGATAACCAGCATGGACATGGCAGTATTGCAATTTCCTATATCCTTCAGCGCCGCATCTAAAAATGAGGGTAACGACACTTGTGTTAACATTAAAATCATACCCAGGAAAACCGCGATAATACAGGGATGTGTCAACACTCTCTTTACGATTGCCTTTCTGTCAGTTCCCTTGGTAAAATAGGAAACTCCGGCAGACCACATGACAATTCTCTGCGGAATCAAATACACGGACGCCAATGCCAGCCCCATACTGCCGAAAACGCCTTCCGCCACTGGATTGCCCAAGAATCCCGAATTGGATGCCACGGTTGCATACATGAGAACCGGTCTGTGCTCCTCCTCGGTCCTGCGATATAGCGTCTTAGCCAATATGGCACAAAACACCTGAATCAGCACAGAAATCAGCAGAATCCATCCGAAATTCAGAAGTGTACTACTGTCAAATTCTATCATAAAGGATTTTACGATATTGCAGGGCAGAATCAGATAAATCACCAAATCCGTCAGATTCTTCTTCCCTTCCTGCGAAATGATATTCTTTTTTCGAAAGAACAGCCCCACCAGCATAATCAAGAACATTCTCAGCTGTAGGGAAATCAGTTCCGTAGTTCCCATCCTTTGTCACTCCTATTGCCAAACTTTCACCCATATATCCCAAGCCCACATTCCCGTTTATTACCCGCCAAATATTCCGGAAAATCAATCATTCGATACTCAGCTTAAATACTATAGGTTTTTCGCTTTTTATCTCCGTTTCCAATAGCAGCCCTTCTTCCGTTCTGGTCCAGGTCGGCTTTTTGTCCCATCCCAACACCTCTATATCCTTGATAATGCCATGGAAATTTGCCTGTCTGGAAGCATCCTGCTCTCCCAGAGAAGTGATACAATACTTTCCGTCCTCACTGCATTTCAGTGCCGTAACATACAGATAACCACTGCCGGTAGTAAAACGGAAATCCTGAGAAGTAAAATTCTTCTTAATGCCGTCAGAGAATTGTCCCTCAACAATCTGCGTAGGACCCTCTCCGTATTTTCTCCAAACCTGCGTATTGTAGATTGCCTCTCCGTTTGCAGATAACCACTTACCGATCTCCAGAAGCAGATTCTTATCTTCCTCCGGGATTGTTCCGTCCGGTTTGGGACCGATGTTCAAAAGCAGACATCCGTTCTTGCTTACAATATCCACCAAATCACAAATAATCTCCGATGCCTGTCTGTATTGATTGTTCTTCGTATATCCCCAGGAATTCAAAGCTACTGACGTGTCCGTCTGCCAGAAATAGGGCTTTACATCCGCAAATTGTCCTCTTTCCACATCCGGTACGGCAGTTCCGAACAAAAAGGCATCATGCTTATAGTTGATAACCGCATCACTTCCCCACTCAGCAGCCCGATTGTAATAATATGCCGCAAATTTCATCAGATAAGGCTTTACGGCACTATGTTGTATCCACCAGTCAAAGTAAACAATCTTCGGATGATACCTGTCTACGATTTCGCAAGTACGCACCAACCAATCCTGAAGAAATTCCTCCGTCGGTATAGGTTGGCTGTACAAATCCTGATGATTTCTCTCCGGCATAGCAGGCCAGTAAAAATCACCTCTTTCCATGGGTTCATGAATGTCACTGTCGAATTCCATGCCATGCCCCATAAAGAACCAGTGCTCCACACGGTGAGAGGACGCCCCTATCTCCATACCTCTTTCCCGGCAACTTTTTGACAACTCTCCCAACACATCTCTCTGTGGTCCCATCTCATATGCATTCCAGTGAGAAATCTCACTTTTGTACATCTGAAATCCGTCGTGGTGCTCCGCAACAGGAACCACATACTTTGCACCTGCTGCCCGAAAAAGCTCCGCCCACTCCTCCGCATCAAATTTCTCTGCCTTAAACATGGGTATAAAGTCCTTGTATCCAAATTCTGTCTGTTTTCCGTAAGTCTCAATATGATGCATATACTCCGGAGAATCCTTCACGTACATATTCCGGGAGTACCATTCACTTCCGAAAGCAGGCACGCTGTAGATACCCCAATGAATAAAAATACCGAACTTTGCTTTCCGGTACCATTCGGGCACCTGATAGGCAGATAAGGACTCCCAATTATCCCGATACGGTCCCTTTGAAATCACCTGTTCAATCGTTTCCAGATACGGTTTCATATCATACATTTTTGCTTTCCCCTTTTCTGCATTCCTGCATCCGTCAGCACTTACACCACGTAGATTCTGACTCCATATTTTTCAACCACAATCTGTCCCATTTCTCTTTCTCCGGTGAAAAGGTTTCTCATATCTGTTTTCAGGGTAATCTCTGCCTGTTCCGCAGAGTAATTGAGAACAAACAAATATTTCTTTCCTCCCTTTTCCCGCACCGCCAGCTCACAGCTTTCAGGAAGCCGAATCCATTCTTCGTAAGGCTCTGACTCGCCCAGCTTATCCAAAAATACTCTGACCGTATCCTCCGCAAAAGCCCCTCCGAAATAATATGCCTCCCCTTTTCCGAAACGATTTCGTATCAAAGCCGGGCATCCCGCATAATAGCTGGAGATATAGGTTCCCAACACTTCTGCATTGTCTCCCACCGGAGCAAGCAGATCATTGAACACCGCTGCTTCAAATTCTGCGCCGTCCCATTCGGCCATCACATGCCCGTCATCCGGTGCCACAAAAGAGTACTCCGGAATATCGGTCCCCGTAACCTTTGATGCAAGTCCCGGCAGATAGTCCGTGACGCACCTTCCGTTCATATCCTTATATCCCGTTCTGCAGCCCATGACCAGTTTTCCGCCTTCCGCCACATACTGCTCCAGAATCGCCATTCGTTCCACAGTCAGAATACATGCATGGGGATAAAACAGCACTTCATACTGCCCCAGGTCTTCTACCGAAGAAATCTTCTCCAAATAAACATAATCAAAGGGAGTATGTGTCTGCTGCAAGGTTACAAAAAGTGCATTCTGACTGACAGAATCCACTCTGCTATGCCATCTGTCAAGCTGAGCATCCCATATATTGTCATAATCCTTTATAATACCGACCTTCGCCACATACTTTGAACCGGCAATCTCCTGTATCTTCCCGACTTTATCATAGATTTTGGCAATCTCTCCAAGCCTTCTGTTATCCCTGCCGGAATAATCCAATATTCCGTGCCAATAGATTTCTGTTCCAAAGGTACAAGTACGCCACCGGAAATAGCTGACATAATCTGCACCATGGGCAATGCTCTGCATGGTCCACAGCGTAATCTGCCCCGGCCTTGGTGTAGGTGCTTCCATACGGGTATTCCATCCGTTTGCACCGCTCTGTTGCTCCATAATACCAAAGTTTGATGAAACCGCCCGAACTTCCGAAAGATTGCGGCTCCACCACCTGTCTTTCATGGCGTCCTCCGGATTATAACTGTCAAGTTCATAACCAAAATCAGGATAAGAGTCGTACATCAACACATCCAGGCTGTCCCTCTCCATGCGTTGATAGTCTATATTGGCAAACATACCGTTGGTAGTGATAAAATCCTCGGGTTTCTTATATTTCCTGATAATGTCCGCCTGCAGCTTTGCATAGCTGTTTACACTGTCAGAGATAAAACGATAATAGTCCAGAACCTCGTGAGGATTTACGGAATGATTATTGGTCTTTCTGGGCACATAAACCTCTTCCCAGGCAGTATAGGTCTGATTCCAAAATCTGGTTCCCCATGCCTGATTCAACTCCTCCAGAGTAGAGTACTTCTCCTGCAGAAATTTACGAAACGCCAATGTATCGCTCTCCGAATAAAATCTGTCGTTCTCACAATTAAACTCATTGTCCAGCTGCCAGCCTACGATGGCAGGATGCTTTGCGTAATGTGCTGCGGATTTCTCCACAATGTTTCTGCTCTTTTCCCGATATACAGGTGAATTATAATTATAATGTCTCCTGGAGCCGTGACGATACAGATTTCCGTCAATATCCGCATTCAGTACTTCCGGATATTTTTCCGTCAGCCAGGCCGGCGGCGTAGCTGTGGGTGTACAGAATATCACCTGCATACCCTTTTCGGCTGCCAAATTCAGAAAAGAATCAAAGAATTCATAGGTATACTCACCCTCCCGAGGTTCAATCAGACTCCATGCAAACTCTGCAATGCGGACTGTCTTCAAGCCCACAGCCATCATTCTGTCCAAATCCTCTGACCAAAGGGATTGATCCCAATGCTCCGGATAATAACAGACACCCAAATCAATACTCGTTCCGTTGATTAGCTTTCTCATGTTTCCTCCGCTCCGAACACAATACAGTTTTCCTCTTCCTCCCGGCATTTTTCACAGATTTTCTCAAATGTCACCGGTGTATACCCAATTCTCTCAACACTTAAGCAAAAACTCTGTCTCGATACATCCCTATAAGAAGGGTTATTATGTACATGCCCGTAAAAATTGGCATAGGGCATATTGGCATTCAGATACACAGGCTCGTGGGATAATAAAAAGAAATCCTTGTACAATATCGGCCATTCCACACATTCCGAAAAACCGATTCTTCTCCACTCCTCACAACTTCTGTGTCTGTCATGGTTCCCCATAATCAGAATTTTTCTGCCATGCAGAGAAGCCAGAATTTCTCTGTCCTTCTCCTCCCCATAACAGGAAAAATCTCCCAACACAAAGACGGTATCCCATTCTTCCACTACGCTGTTCCAATTGGCAATCAGCTGCTTGTCCATCTCCTCCGCCGACGCAAAAGGACGATTCTCATAGGCGATTATCCGTTCATCGCCAAAATGAAGATCTGCAATCAAAAAAACACGAGATGAATCTTTCATTCCAAATTGCCTCCTCACGTTCAAAATACTAAATAAAAGTCTCTCTCATAGGGTTGAACACATCCACCAGCTTTCCGGCTTCCAGACACTTTACGCCGTGAACGGACCCTGAGGGCATGAGCACGCTGTCACCCCTTTTCACTATCTGAGTTTCTCCGTCTATGGTAAACTCAAAAACCCCCTCCGCAATATAAGTAACCTGAAGGTGAGGATGACTGTGTGTGTTTCCTACCGCACCCTTCTCAAAGGTTATCTCACACATCATCAACTCATCACAATAACTCATGACCTTTCTTGTCACTCCCGGCTCACAGGGTGTCACTTTGCATTCCTCATTTTTTACAAACATTGTCGCTTTCTCCTTCCTCCGCTTCATATTTTGTTTTCCGATTTTTTGTTTTAGTCTGTTTGCTTTGATACATCAACATTTGCCTTCGCAGGTAAGCCTGTACAATTTGTGGGCATTTTCCCACGCCGCCCGTCTCACTGTCTCCTCGTCAACTCCCTTCAAATCAGCCAACACCGAAATCACATAAGGAATATTCAAAGAACTGTTTCTCTTTCCCCGGTTAGGCTCCGGTGCCAAATAAGGACAGTCTGTCTCCAGGACAATGCGTTCTAAAGGAATATATTCAGCAGCTTCCTTCAGCTTCCTGGCATTTTTGAAGGTAAGTACTCCGCCGATACCAATAAAGAAACCCATATCCAGAAAAGTCTTCGCCGTCTCCTTTGTATAAGAGTAGCAATGGATGACACCGCCGATTTCCCCCGCTTTTTCCGCTGTCATAAGGTCCACGGTATCCTTTGCCGCGTCTCTGGAATGGATTACCACCGGTTTCTTTAATTCCTTTGCCAGGTTCAGCTGGCGGACAAACCAACTCTTTTGGATTTCACGCTCCGGTTCATCCCAATAGTAATCCAGCCCGATTTCCCCCACCGCCACACATTTTTCTGACTGACACTGCTGTCGTAACCATTCAAAAGATTCTTCCGTCAGCTCCGCAGTCTCGTTTGGATGAACTCCGATTGCTCCGTATATATAATCATAGCGATTCATCAATTCTATGGTACGTTTGCAGGAACTCAGGCTTGCTCCCACGTTCACCACCTTGGCAATACCCTTTTGGGGCAGCATTTCCAGCAATTCCTCACGATCTTCGTCAAATGCTTCATCGTCATAATGAGCATGGGTATCAAATATTTGTGTCATAGTTTTTTCCTTCTTGCTAGGGTCTTCCGTTTACAGGCGTACCGTAATAGACCTTGCTTTCCTCCAGAATTTTTAAAATTCCATGTTCTAAAGAAAGAATGGACACGGCACAATTCGGTAAATCTATTCTCCAGAAATCTTTGTCGGGAATACCTGCAAGACGATTCAAAATACATCTGTTTAACGCACCGTGAGCTACAATCAACACATTATCACATTTCCCTTCCAACGGAAAAACTTTTTCCTTCAGGAATTCATCTGCTCTTGCCCAGGCATGTTCAAAAGATTCCGCGCCGTCTGTCGGTGCATAACATTCCGGCCGGCAAAAGAAATTATGCAGCGGATGGTTCGGATCTTTTTTTGCAGAGTCAAAGCAATCTCCCTCACCGGGGCCGAAATGCATCTCCTTTAAACGGTCATCTGTCTCCACCTTCACATTTCTGTCGCCGATTATCGTCCGGGCTGTCACCAACGCTCTTTGTAACGGAGAACTGAAGGCTGCCTGAAAATCAATATTCCGCAAACCTTCTGCCGTCTTTACCGCCAGTTCAATCCCGAATTCATTCAGGGCAATGTCGCTCTGCCCCTGGAGGCGCCCGGCTTTATTCCAGTCTGTCTCACCGTGTCTCATCAAATATATCAGCATGTTATTTCTCTCCGCACCAATTCATGATTCTTCTAACCTCCCGTGCCACCAACTCCGCGGTCTTTCTCTGCGTAAGCTCGCAGGGATGCCAGTCTGCTCCGTAGCCGTCCTCCGGATTCTGGGGCGGCAGAGAAAGGAAATGCACCTTTTCATCCTTCTGTGTCGTTCCGAAGGTTTTCACCGCCTCCTCCAGCTCCTTCAGTACCCGCTGGTCCATGGTGCCCAACATACAAAGGATTTCCGCTCCGGGATTGTTCTGTCTGATGTATTTCAAAAACTCTACGTACTTATCTCTGTAATTATCTTTTCTTTCCTGAATATCCTTGCACCAGCTGCAGTCGTTGGTGCCCAGATTTATCAAAATGATATCAGGAACATAACGGGAAAAATCCCATCTCTCCCACTTACTCTCATCCTCTCCGTAAAGCTTTTCGGAACCGGAAATATCCGTGTATTGATAAACCTCCGGCATCAGCCATTTGTCAGAGGGTTCCGTTGCCGTCTCCTCCACATAACCGGAAACAATCCCGTTACCGCTCCAGGACACCAGATTCACTTCCGCATCCAGCGCCTTTGCCGTCAAGAGAGAATAGGATTTTGTGGGATTCTCCGTCGCAGTATGAAAGGGTTGCAGCTCATTTTCCGCTTCTACACCGTAACCGCAGGTAATGGAGTCACCGATAATCTCCATTTTTCGTTCTTTCACTGAAGGCGGCGGACAAAGCCTGTCTGTGTCAATCTCAATATGCCGGATTCCGCACTTTCCAAAGGCTGCCTCCGAATACTTCATGATTTTGACGGTTACCTGCTCTTCCTTATCGCTCTCATAGAGAGTGTAAATACCTTCCGGCTTGTCCAGGCAAATACGCTTCACCGGTTCTTCATCGTCATTCACGTATACGGCAATGCATCCCTTCAATTCCTCTCCCCAGGCATCCGCATCACTCCAAATCTCCGCCACTGCCCTTTTTCCTAGGAACGTAAAGGTAACACTGCTGCCGGAATACCCCAGATACCGGATTCCATCCACAAATAATGTTCTGCCCGATACTTTTACATTTTCTTCAGTCGCCTGAAATCTCATAATCCTCTCTCCTTTATCGTTTCATATGCTAAATTTTCCCGCGTAATATTATTCAGCCACTTTCCGCTTTTATATCGCCGAATGACCCAGGGCCACTTTACAAACTCGTCCGTGCAGAGCAGAAAATATACCCACATGACAGGCAGCTTCAGCACAAATGCAGCAAAGAATCCCAACGGCACCGCGTAGCACCACATATCTATTGTATCGCAGATAAAACCGAATTTGCTGTCTCCTCCCGCCCGGAATACACCCGCAATCAGAGTAGTATTGACTGCCGCTCCCATGACATAATAAGAGTTAATCAACAACATATATTTCAGATAATGCATAGCCGTATCTGTCAAGTCCGCAAAGCGTAATACAAAGGGCGTTGCACACAGGATAATGATGCCGCCCAGTGCCCCGCTGATAACCGTCAGCTTCATTGCCTTTTTCGCACATACCCTGGCATCCTCCATGCGGTTTTCCCCAATGATATTCCCCAGCAGGATACTGCTGCCGCTGGCAATGGCAAAACAAAAGGTCGTTCCGAAATTCCGCACTACAACCACAATGGAATTTGCCGCCACGGCATCGTTGCCCAGATGTCCCATGATAACAGAGTACATGGAAAAAGCGGTTCCCCAGACAACATCATTTGCAAGCGCCGGAAGGGAAAGCCGGATAAAATCCCCAAGCAACACCTTGTTGCGGATAAACATATACATGGGATTCAATCTGATTTCCTTACTGCAAAGCGAAACAATAATACATGCAATCAGCTCCGACACGCGGGAGACCGCCGTTGCAATGGCCACTCCCAATACGCCCAGCTTTGGTGCCCCGAACAAGCCGAAAATAAACACTGCGTTTAAGATAACATTCAGTCCGAATGCCAGCATATTCAATGCCATACTGATTTGCACCCTGCCGATACTCCGCAAGATTGACAGATAAACCTCCGTCACACCCCAACACAGATAAGTAACGCTCATTACCCGCAGATAAGTAGCACCCAGGGCAATCAGCTCCGCATCGTTGGTAAAAAGTTTCATCAGAAGCTGTGGACAGGTTAGTACCAGGATGGCAAAGAGAGCAGAAAGGCTCAGTGAAAAGCGTAGGGCAATTCCCTCTATGACGCGAATCGCCTGAAAGTCCTTTTTCCCGTAATACTGGGCGCAGAGCATGGTTGCTCCGGTTCCCAGACCATAATAGACCATAAACAGAATATTGGTATACTGTGATGCTAGGGACACCGCTGAAATAGCAGACTGTCCCACATAGTTCAGCATAATTACATCCGCGGAGCTCACTGCTGCGCTGAGCAGATTCTGCACCACAATGGGCAGCGTCAGCTTCAATATTTTCCTTGTCAT
>JALEIR010000015.1 GCA_022769665.1 Lachnospiraceae bacterium
TGTGCTTCTAATATGCTTCTAAAATTTCTGAAAAACACAAATATGAGTGGATTTTTAGTAGAAAATCAAGCAAAAAAGCCACAATTTATCACGATTTGTAATATAAAATATCGCTCCGAGCAAACGTGAAGGTGGTAGAACCGTAGGTTCAGGCCGTGTTGCTACTATCATTGAGTAATTAAAAATTATTCAGTAAATTCAAGGCTTCCAGAGAAATCTGGAAGCCTTTTTGCGTGAAATAGAATAGCGAACATTTTGAGCGCTTACCACTTTTCTAATATGATTTGTGTGAGAAAAAATCATGATGCATATATCATATAGGTAAAAAACTATAGGTAATATTAAACATACGTATTTTACATATAACATGCATTATGGTATATTCATTTTCGAAAGAGAGAGAATATATTTGTGTCTGCAGGAGCAGATAACGGAAAGGTATAGGTTTGGTGATGAAAAAGGACTACAGTAAGCTTGGAACTTTGTTTAAATCCATGTTCATGTTGAGTGCATGCACGTTCGGTGGTGGATTTGTCATTGTATCTCTTATGAAAAAGAAGTTCGTGGAGGAACTAAAATGGCTGGAAGAAGATGAAATGCTGGATGTGACAGCTATCACTCAGTCGGCACCCGGCCCCTTACCCGTTAATGCATCCGTGATTATCGGTTACCGTATGGCAGGTGTGGTAGGCTCACTGACAGCGATTCTGGGAACAATTCTTCCGCCAATGATTATCATTTCGATTATATCGGTATTTTATGAACAGTTTAGGACCAATCCCTATATCGCAGTGGCTCTGCAGGTGATGAGGGCAGGTGTGGCAGCAGTCATTTTTGATGTGGTTATCAATTTGGCAAAGAATGTACTGAAAACAAAAAGAGTACTGTACATTACGATGATGATTATTGCATTTATTTCCACTTATCTGTTAGGGGTCAGCGCGATGATAATCATTTTTACCTGCCTGGGTATCGGCCTGATAGATTTGGCAGTGACACTTTACAAGAAGAAAAAGGGGGTAGCATAAGATGCTGTTGTTGAAATTATTTTTTGCATTTATTCAGGTCGGTATGTTCAGTGTGGGCGGAGGTTATGCTGCGATTCCGCTGATTCAGGAACAGATTGTAAATATATATGGGCTGATGACCATGGAAGAATTTACGGATTTGATTACCGTGGCTGAAATGACTCCGGGACCGATTTCCATCAATTCAGCTACTTTTGTGGGAATGCGCCTGGCAGGAATTCCCGGTGTGCTGATTTGTTCCATTGGTTGCATTATTCCCTCCTTCTGCATTTGTCTGACACTGGCCCATTTTTATTACAAGTATCGCACGGTCAGCGGTGTACAGGTGGTTTTGGGTTCTTTGAGACCGGCGGTTGTGGCACTGATTGGTTCAGCAGGTGCGTCTATTCTAATTCTGGGATTATTTCAGACAAATATACAGAATGTCGTCCTTGGTGATATCAGACTTGTGGAATTGGGGATTTTTGTGGTAGCATTATTTATATTAAGGAAGTTCAAAGCCAACGCTATCTCTATCATTTTGGGAAGCGGTGTGGTCGGAACATTGATTTATGCCTTAATGGGAGCTATCTAAAAAGAGCGGCTGCATCGTACCGAAAACATTAAGACATAGCCATCACAAGGAGAAGAAGCATGACGATACGCCATTTGAAGGTGTTTACGGCAGTGGCTGATATGGGCGGCATGAGTGCAGCGGCGAAGAAGCTGCATGTGTCCCAACCTACGGTCAGTCAGGCTATTGCGGAATTGGAAAAATATTACGGGGTGAAGCTTTTTGAAAGGTTATCCCAGAAATTATATTTGACTAAGGAGGGAGAGCTTATGCTCTCTTTTTCCCGTCATATTCTGGATTCCTTTAATCAAATGGAGGAAGCTATGGACCGGGCGGTGAAAAAAGAGAATCTTCGAATTGGCTGCAGTGTTACGGTGGGAACCTGTTTGATTAATGATATTTTGGATCAAGCCGGAATCAGAATGCCGCACTTGAGCATTAGTGTGGTGGTAGCCAATTCCTCCGATATTGAGCGGGCAATTTTATGTAATGAGGTGGATATTGGCATTGTAGAGGGAATTTTAAAGAGTAGCGAACTTTTGATTACGCCTGTTTGCAAAGACGAGCTGGTGATAGTCTGCGGAAGCAGCCATCCGCTTGCGAAAGAAAAGACGGTTACACCGGATATGCTTGCAGGACAGAATTATATCAGCCGGGAGAGTGGAAGCGCAGGGCGCAACCAGTTGGAAAAACTATTTGAGGAACAAGGGCTGGAGCTGGTGCGGACCTTCTGCAGTACGAACACAGAGGCAATTAAGAATGCTGTCATCCGTGGTAGGGGAATCGCTGTGCTTTCCGAAAGGATGATAGAAAGGGAACGGGCAGCGGGAGATATGGTTGTATTACCTGTAGAAGGTGTTAAGGTTACCAGAAATATCAATCTTGCCATACATAAAAATAAATATTTGTCAAAGAGTATCAAAATGATGCAGGAAATCGTGCAGGAGACATTTTAATATAGCCGGATATACGGAAGTTCTTTTGTTGAATCTGCTTCCTCAGTATGATACAATTATTTTGGGGTTTTATACAAAATAAGCACCATATTGTAAATAGTGGGGGACATACGGATGGACGAAATCAATTTTTGGGAGAAGGATGCTGTCAAAATTTCTGCAATTATGGAAGCGATTGACCAAAATTCAGATAGTTCTTTTTTATGGGTAGTCAGTCTGAAGGGGCAGGAATCATGGTGTTCTGAGAAAACGAAAGACTATTTTGGTTTATCTGCCCGGATATTTTCCCATTTTGAACAGGTGATAACGGAATTGGTTCATCCCCATGATACAGAGGAATGTCGTCAGGAAATCGGCAAGAGGTTGCAGGGGATAGACCTGGATGCGGAATTATGTATCCGTATGCGTGACAAAAACGGCATTTATTCCTTGTTCAGCTTTCATACAAAGGCGATTTGCGACGAGGACGAAAGTCTCGAGTATCTGGTTATCGTGATGAAAAACGAGAACACCTTTCCGGAAATTGATCCTTCTACAGATTTGTATTCCTACGCAAGATATGTGAGGAATTTGGAAGACAGAATTGCAAAAGGAGGAAACTTTGCAATTCTGCAGATTCAGGTGGAGGGATTTAATACATTTAATTTAATCTATGGTATCGACTATTCCAACGAACTGCTGCAGGCAATTGCGTTGCAGTTCATCTATATGATGGATATGGACAAGGCGGTTTATCGTCTGGAGGGAGAGCGATTTGTATTTATATTGAAAAAGGCAGGACGGAAGGAACTGCTTGAGTTTGAGCGGCAGGTGCGCCATGTCCTTGATACAGGGATAACGGTAGCAGGGAAAAGAATCCCTCTGAAGATGGATTCCGGTGCGATTCTTCTTGAGAATTATCAGGGGGATTCTTCTTCGATTCGCGATCAGGTTACCTATGCGCTGGACCATTCCGTACATAAGCATCAGGGACAACTTGTCATATTCAACGATGAAGTACAGACTTCCCGAGGCGTTGATCTTGAACTTATGAAGGTGATTCACCAGTCTGTCCGCAATAATTGTGAAGGGTTTTATCTGGAATATCAGCCTATTGTAGTAGCGGACACCGGAAAGATAGTTGGTGCAGAGGCACTTGTGCGGTGGAGCCGTGAACCATACGGAACGATACCTCCGGGCATGTTCATTGAATGGATGGAGACGGATCCGAGTATGTACGATTTGGGAAACTTTGTCCTTCAGACGGCGCTTACGGAGACGAAGAGTCTTCTTATGCTTGACCGGGATTTCTTTATTAATGTGAATGTTTCCGTCAGACAGCTGGAACGTCCCGAATTTCGCGGAG
This sequence comes from Lachnospiraceae bacterium, assembly GCA_022769665.1. Classification (GTDB taxonomy): domain Bacteria; phylum Bacillota; class Clostridia; order Lachnospirales; family Lachnospiraceae; genus Acetatifactor. Next base: position 3,883 of record JALEIR010000015.1, read on the forward strand.
AGTTATTAAAAATTCTTGCAGATAAAGATTTTCCGGCAGATCATCTGTGTCTGGAACTGACGGAGCGGTGTAAGGATTTTCCTATGGATAGGTTGAGTCAGGAGGTTGCGTTTTTTCAGAGCTGTGGTATAAGAGTTGCAATGGATGATTACGGGACAGGAAGCGCTTCCTCAAGCATTGTCATGAATATTCCGATGGATGAAATTAAAATAGATATGAGTTTTATCCGTAACATTATGGACAACCCCAAAAATCAGGAGATGGTTCGTTCCATATTGTATTTTGCCGGTAAATCCAACATGGCGACATGTCTGGAGGGGGTTGAAAATGAAGAGTTGCAGAACTATTTACGGGATTACAATGCAACATGGTTTCAGGGGTATTACTATGCCAAGCCTCTTCCTGTCCGCAAACTGGAAGATATGGTAAGGGAACAGCCGAGGTAAAAAAACAGTGAGCAAATATGTGACTGGCAATAAGAGAGGGATAGCGGATGAGAGGAATGGATGATTATTTAGCTCCGGGTACCGGACTTACGAAGGAAGAAAGATTACAATCCATCTTTGAGAAGTATTGCGATACTTTAAAGGCGAAGAACCTGCGGTGGTATTTTGCTGTGGGGAGCAGGTGGGATAAAAGAAAGATAGAAAAGTTTTTAAAATATTTTTGTATTCCCAAGAAACTGGAGGATGTGGTAGCCTTTTTGGATACAACAGTATTTAAGACCTCCAAGGAAGGGCTGCTTTTTACAAAAGAAGGGATTATTGTAAAGGAACCGTTGAATAAGCTTTACTATCTGGAGTACAGCAAGCTTCAGGAAGCAGAGGTTGTGGAAGAGTACAATGATGCCGGTTACCTGACAGATTCCAAGCTCATCGTTCATTTTAGGGACGGAAACGAGAGAATTGTGTTTGATTATTACATCAGGAAGCATTTCTTTGTGGATTATATCAATGAAGTGGTGAAATTTCTTTCCGGTTTTGAGCCAAAGCCCGTGTAAAGTTTTGAGCCAAAGCCCGTGTTAAGGATGTTTACGCCATCTGAAAAGCATGATATAATTTCTCCTGTATACATATGGTATTTCAGGAGGGAAGAAGATGATCTTAGTAACTACTGATTACATTTCCGGTAAGAATCTGGAAATGCTGGGACTGGTTAAGGGAAGTACCATCCAAAGCAAAAATGTGGGTCGTGATATCACACAGAGCTTTAAGACGCTGGTTGGCGGTGAGCTGAAAGCTTACACGGAGATGATGAACGAGGCGAGAGCCTTGGCTACCAAGCGTATGGTAGAAGAAGCAGAAGGTCTGGGAGCTGATGCTGTGGTAAATGTCCGTTACAGCTCTGCTTCTGTGATGGCGGGAGCGGCAGAGGTCATTGCCTACGGAACCGCTGTGAAGTTTGTATAGAGCATGTTGGTTTTGGACCGGGCTGCGGAATTGTTTCTGCAGTCCGGTTTGTACGTGTGGCAGGGAAAAAGGGCTTCATCCCAAGCAGAAAATCGGCCCTCTGACGGAGGGGATGCGCCGAAGAATTTTTGATGCGGTGCAGGGAACGCTGCACAAGATGACCGTTCAGGGGGGCAGGGATACAGAGAAGGACTTCTTTGGGATGCAGGGCGGCTATCGGACCATGCTCAGTAAAAAGACCGTGGGAAAGCCCTGCCCTTATTGCGGGAATATGATTCAGAAAGCCAATTATATGGGCGGGACCGTGTACTTTTGCCCTTCCTGCCAGAAAATCTGATTTCTGCGATTGCCGTTAATTTATATTATTTCATTGCTTACGGGTGAAATCCGACATCTTCGAAAAGCAACCATATCCAGTCCACGATAAGGAAAGATTTGCAGATAAGTTTGTAATTCGTTGTTTGTTGTGCCCGGAGATTGTCTCCTTGCCGTCAGAGACATTTTGTGCTAATGTGTATGCAGGGTATCTTCTGTCAATGCGAAGGCAGCACCTTTGCCGAGGCAGAAAGAAAAGGATACATAGATACAATGAAGCGGGAGGACATTTATGAAAAAGAAATTAATAGCAACGATACTGGCAGCTTCTCTTGCCTTGGGCATGCTCGCCGGTTGTGGTGATACCGGGGCAGTGGACGGAGAAAATGTACAGACAGAGAACGGTTCAGGTGCCGGAGCAGATAATGAAGACAGTTCCGCTGCGGAAGGAGCCGGAGCTGAGAGTAGTGAAGGTGCTGAGAACAGTGAAAGTGTAGAGAGCAGCGAAAGTCAGGAATCTGAATTTGAGATTCCAGAAGTGAACATTGAGCCTTATGACGTTCCGGATACCGAGGCCTTTGCGTTTGTACATGACATGAAGATTGGCTGGAATCTGGGCAATACCTTCGATGCTTTCAGAGAAAGTCCATTTGCCAATGAACTTGACAGCGAAACACAGTGGGTGGGAATCGCAACAACTCAGGAAATGATTGACGATATTCAGGAAGCGGGATTCAATTCCGTCCGTATCCCTGTTACCTGGCATCCCCATGTAGATGAAAATTATAAGATTTCCGAGGTGTGGCTGAACCGTGTGCAGGAAGTGGTGGATTATGCTTACAATAACGGCATGTACGTAATCCTTAACATTCATCATGACAACAGCGAGGAATTTATGTATCCCTCAACGGAATATCTGGAACAGTCTGTCAACTATATCACCGCTATCTGGCAACAGCTCGCGGAGCATTTTGCAGAGTATGATGAGCATCTGATTTTTGAGTCCATGAACGAGCCCAGACAGGTGGGAACCGCCTGGGAGTGGGGGTTGAACGGAAATGAGAGTTGTAAGGATGCGGTGGCTTGTATCAATGAAATCAATCAGGCATTCGTTGACACGGTACGTGCTACAGGCGGAAACAATCTGAATCGTTATCTGATGATTCCGGGTTACGATGCATCTGCGGACGGAGCTACTAATGCAGGATTTGTTCTTCCCACGGATGCAGAGGGTGTGGAGAATAAACTGATTATTTCGGTTCACGCATATACTCCTTACAATTTTGCCCTGCAGGCGGACAGTGAGAGCGGAAGCTCTTCCGCCTTTGATTCCGATACTGCCAGATTTACCACAGATATCGATAACTTTATGGATAAGCTTTACAATAAGTTTATCAAGGAAGGTGTTCCCGTGGTTATCGGTGAATTCGGCTCAAGAGACAAGAACCAGAATATCCAGTCTCGTATTGACCATGCAGCTTACTATGTTGCTGCGGCCAGGGCAAGAGGGATGACCTGCTTCTGGTGGGACAACAATGCGTTTACGGGAAAGGGAGAGAATTTCGGGCTTTATTACAGACGCGGCGGCTATTTTATTTTCCCTGATATTGTAACCGCACTGATGAAATATGCGGACTGATTCATACGGAATAAAAAGCGCAATCTCTGATACGGAGATTGCGCTTTTGAGTGCAATGCATGGCTGAACTGTAGGCAAAAAAAAACATCCATACTGCAATTTTCTACATTTACTACCGGTATGTATTGCACTAGAATGAGGTTATTCGAGGCAGGATATGAACGTAGAAAGCATGGCCTGCCTGAGAGGAGAAAAAAGTGGAAAAGAAACAGAAGTCGAAACTTGGGTGGCTCTGGGAGAACATGAAAGGTTACCGGGTCATCTACATAATCGGAATCCTGGGAACGGTTGTATACAATGTTATGCAGCTGACAGTTCCTTTTGTCACTCAGAGAATTGTGGATTTGTTCCTGACCGGAGAAAACGCCGTGGCAAATCTTGCAACAAAGCGGGACTTGTTTTATAAGTTGCTAATTGCCATGGTGTTGCTGACTTTTTTAAGAACCTTGATTGTGTATCTGGTCTGCATGGATGTGGAACATGTATCCCAAAAGGTGCTTTATCGAATCAGAACCTATCTTTTTGATAAGATAGAACGTCAGGACATGAAGTTTTACAGCACTTTCCGAACGGGAGATTTGATGACAAGACTGACAGGCGATTTGGATGCGGTGCGACATATGGTTGCCTGGGTCATCCGAACCATTGTCGAGTCTTTGTCTCTGCTGGCGGCGGCAGCAGTCTATTTCCTGTACATGGACTGGAGGCTGGCCTTGGCTTTGTTGGCAATTGCACCTTTTATCTTTCTGATAATTATTTTGTTTAAGAATAAGGTGGCGCCAAGACATAAGGCTCTCCGTGAAAAACTGTCACAGATGAATACGGCAGCACAGGAGAATATTTCCGGTAACCGTGTGGTGAAAGCGTTTGCCAGAGAAGATTATGAGATTGCCAAGTTTAATGAATGCAATACGGAGTATTCCCGAACAAACAAGAAAACTGCCATGACGTGGCTGACTTATTATCCTTATGTGGAGTCTTTTGCCAATCTGTTGCCTGTGGTTTTATTGGCAGTGGGTGGTGTTTTTATTATTAATAAGCAGCTTACCATGGGTGAATATGTAGCCTTTTCCGGATTGATTTGGGCGATTGCCAACCCTATGCGTCAGTTGGGCAACATCATGAATGAATTCCAGAGATTTTCGGCAGCAGCGGACAAGGTCATGGAGATTTATTATTCGGAGCCGGAAATTGTGGATAAGCCGGATGCTATTGACAGAACGGAGCGTTTTGCCGGAAAGGTTGAGTTTAAGAATGTCAGCTTCCAGTATGCTGACGGAAATTTGCCGGTGCTTCACAATGTGTCCTTTGTGGCAAATCCGGGAGAAACCATTGCCATCATGGGAGAGACGGGCTGCGGAAAGACTTCTCTGATTCAGTTGATTCCCAGATTTTACGAGCCTACGGAAGGCGAGGTGCTGGTGGATGATATCAATGTGCAGGATATGAAGTTGAATCAGCTTCGGAAAAACATCGGTCTCGCCACACAGGATGTACTTTTGTACTCGGATACCATCGACGGAAATATTGCATACGGTGACAGCCATATTAAGCCGGAAGAGGTGGTTAAGTTTGCAAGATATTCGGCAGCTTCTGAGTTTATCGCAAAGATGCCGGAGGGATATGATACCATTGTCGGTGAACGCGGTGTTGGTCTGTCCGGAGGACAGAAACAAAGAATTTCCCTGGCGAGAGCTTTGGCTGTGAAACCTGCCATCCTGATTCTGGATGACACTACTTCCGCGGTTGACATGGAGACGGAAAAACAAATTCAACACAGCTTGAACGAACTGGATTTCCCCTGCACGAAAATTATTATCGCTCAAAGAATTTCAACCACAAAGTTTGCTGACAAGATACTGGTTCTGCAGGACGGACATATCACGGAGTCCGGTACCCATGAGGAGCTGGTTGCTAAAAAGGGATATTACTACAGTCTGGTGAAATTGCAGACCGGAGAAGCTTAAGAAGGAAATCTCCGGGAAATTCAAAGAAAGGTTGTGAATTATGGCAAGACGAAATACATACAGAGAAGATGAAGTGTTGGAGACACCCTTTGACTTCCATCATCTCCTTCGGGCATCTGTTTATATTAAGAAATACTTGGGGCAGATGATTTTAGCTTTGACATTAAGCGCTATCGGCGGTATTGCCGGACTGTTTGCTCCGATGATTACCCAGCACGCACTGGACGAGGTCATTCCGAATGAGGATGTCAGAATGCTGTTTATTCTGGTTGGTGTGCTGATTTGTACCTATGTGGTCAGCGTGATATTTACCACAATCCGTTCCAGAATTATGGTAAATGTCAGTCAGAATATTATTTTTGATATAAGAAGAGATATCTTTGCACATTTGCAGAAGCTGCCCTTTCAGTATTATGATGACAGACCTCACGGCAAAATTCTGATTCGTGTGGTTAACTATGTAAACTCTGTATCGGATATGCTGTCCAACGGACTGATTAATGTGGTACTGGAGATATTAAACCTGATTTTTATCGTAGTATTTATGTTCTGCGTGGATGTAAAACTTTCACTGGTGGTAATGGCCGGCGTGCCTATATTGGCAGCGTTTATGTTTTGGATTAAGAAGAGACAGAGAAGAGCCTGGCAGCAGGTGTCCAACAAAAATTCTAATCTGAACGCCTATCTGCAGGAAAATATCGTAGGAGCAAAAATTACGCAGATTTTTGCCCGCGAGGAGGAAAATGCAGAGACCTTTGCGGAACTTTCCGACCGGTGTCGCGGTGCATGGATGAAGGCGGTGAAATACAGCAACCTGGTATGGCCGGGTATTGATAATATTTCCGTGTGGGTGAGAGCAGCTATTTTTATCTTCGGCCTGCTGATTTTTGGACAGGGAAATACCAGCCTTGGTGTCATTGTGGCAATTTCGTCATATGCATCGAGATTCTGGCAGCCGATTATGAACCTTGGTAATATCTTTAATAATTTTATCAATAATATTGCTTATCTGGAGCGTATTTTTGAGACGCTGGATGAGCCTGTAACCGTGGATGATGCGGAGGATGCCATCGAGATGCCTAAAATCAAGGGAGAGGTTACCTTTGAGAACGTGACCTTCGGTTACGAAGCGGATAAGATGGTACTCAAGAACTTGTCCTTTACCGTAAAACCCGGGGAAAGTGTGGCTTTGGTCGGTCCTACCGGTGCCGGCAAGAGTACCATTGTTAACCTGATTTCCAGATTTTATAATGTCTACGAAGGACGTGTCCTGATTGACGGTCAGGATATATCCAAGGTGACCTTACATTCGTTGCGTTCCCAGATGGGTATTATGCTTCAGGACAGCTTTATCTTCTCCGGAACAATTGAGGAAAATATCCGTTACGGTAAGCTGGATGCCACAGAGGAAGAAATTATCAGAGCCAGTGAGACGGTATGTGCCGATGAGTTTATCCGCCGTTTCCAGGACGGCTATCAGACGGAAGTAAAAGAGAGAGGTTCTCTGCTTTCCCAGGGGCAGAAGCAGTTGATTTCCTTTGCAAGAACCCTGCTTTCCGACCCTGCAATTCTTGTACTTGACGAGGCGACGTCCAGCATCGATGTGCAGACAGAACGTGCATTGCAGCAGGGTTTGAATGCCATGCTGCAGGGAAGAACCTCCTTCATCATTGCGCACAGACTTTCCACCATCAAGAACTGCGACAAGATTATGTATATTGACCAGGGCGGCATCATGGAGTGCGGTACTCACGAAGAACTGCTGGCAAAGAAGGGCTACTATTATCATCTGTACACAGCCCAGATGGAAGATATTGCATAACAGTTCAGCCATAAAATGACGCCGGATGTGCGTGGGTGCTTGCACACAAAGCACATCCGACGCGGCATTTTATGAGCAGAGCGCCACTCAATGAATAAAAGGTGAGCCGCGTATGCGGCGCCGGATGCGAAGCAGACGCTTTTATGAATGGCGCGGGCTGAACTGCCCGAGATGGCTGGATTTGCCGGGCGCGGGCTGAACTGCCACATATTTTGTATAAAAGTATAAGTTTGTACATTTTCGAAGGAGACGGGAAATGTTATAATAGCGTCGGAATGTGGAAATGATGACCCACATTCCGACGTTTTTTGTGTGGGAGGAGAATATTCGATGAAATTTGAACCAAAGACATTGGATTACAATCTGAGCCCCTATACGGGGCTGACCAGGGAGAGTTGGCTGGAAGCCGGAATTTATATGATGGAAGGTATTTTCGGTAATATAGACGACTTTGAAAAGCCGGTTATTATGCCGAGAAAGGAGACGGAAATCACTTATCCGCACCTGAAGGATTCTCCGGAGCAGCAGAAGACCCAACGCTCGGCGGAGGTGTTCGAGGGACTGACTCGTTCCTTTTTTATTGCGGCACCTGTGATGAAAAACATACCGGAACTTACAATCTGCGGTTATTCCATGGCAGATTATTATAAAAATCAGGTGCTTCGGGTTTGTACGAAGGGAGATGAGCTTTACGTCGGTACCTATGAGGACCAGCAGGATATCACCGGACACGCCGACCCTTTCCGCGCTTTTCAGCAGACGGTAGAAACCTGTGCTCTGGTAATCTGTCTCTGGGTCAGCAGAGAACAGATATGGGATACCTACACGAAGGCGGAAAAGGATACCATTGCAGCATTTCTGGATTCTTACGCCCATGCAAACACTGTTCCTCAGAACTGGCGTCTTTTTAATATGCTGGATATGGCCTTTTTACATATGGAAGGATATCCCATTCAAAAAGAGAAAATGATGGATCATGCCCAGGCAATATTGAATTACTATGCCGGGGACGGTTGGTACAGGGACGGTCACTCTTTTGATTATTACTCCTGCTGGGCCTTTAATGTATATGCGCCCATCTGGAACCTTTGGTACGGATATGAAAATGCTCCTTATATTGCAAAGAAATTTGAGGAGAATTCCAATAAACTGATGGAAACCTACGGAGACTTTTTCGACAGGGACGGCTGGACCAACATGTGGGGAAGGAGTAACATTTATCGTAACGCGGCTACCAGTGCCTTTGACGGCAATTTGCTGCTTCGTGACAGCCGGGTCAACCCCGGGCGGGCAAGACGGATTTCCTCCGGTTCCCTGATGCAGTTTTTGGGTAGAGAGGATTTCCTTTACAAGGGAGTACCTACGCTTGGTTTTTACGGACAGTTTTCGCCTCTTGTGCAGGGTTATTCCTGCGCGGAATCGCCTTTCTGGCTTGGAAAAGCTTTCCTTTGTCTTCATCTTCCCGCTGACCATCCTTTTTGGACGGAAAGGGAAAACAACGGGACCTGGGATGAACTGACAGAAAAGGAAGTAAAGGTTACGACGCTGGACGGACCGGCACTCTGTTTTTCCAACCATGCCGCAAACGGAGAGACCATCCTTCGAACGGGTAAGGTGCTGAAGAATACAGATGATGTTCACGGCATGTGGAATTATTCTAAGCTTGCTTTCAACACAAAATATCCATGGGAGGCACAGCCCACTGTTGATGTGGAAGCACAGCAGTATGTACTGCGGGACATCACCACAAATCATTTTTCCAAGGCCAATGTGACATTCTGGTGTGGCGAAAGGAATGGTATATTATATCGAAGACAGTTTTTCGATTACAGGCTGGATACGGAATGTCATTGGCTGCAGGCGTTGAATCTGGCGGATTTTCCGGTACCTTTCGGAATCATGCGGGTGGACAAACTGAGATTGCACAGATGCCCTGTTGAGCTGACACTGGGTTCCTACGGTTTCCCGGACAACGGAACAATGATTGCGGAAAAAGTTATGGAAAATGCAAAGGCAATTATTTTGAAGGGCAGAGATTCTCTGGGAAATGAGAAGCAGATGGCAATGACGGTTTACGACGGCTGGAAAGAACTGAGCCTGGTATACAGTGTGGGAACCAATCCGGAATCGGAGCGATCAATTATTATTTACGCTGCAACGGACAGACAGGAGCAATACGGATATGAAAATTATATTCTGATATCCCAGGTGATTACCCAAGAGAGCCATGAAGATTTTACGGAGGAGGAACTGTTCCCGATAAAAGAAATTGTCTATACGGATGCGGAGAACTGCGGCGGATATGGACCTGTAGTGATACGGATGAAGGATGGTAGTGAAAGAACCATTGACTTTGATGGAATAGAGGGAAAGATGAGTCTGTAAATATGTCCGACTGATGAAAAACCCGGAGGCGTTTCACCTCCGGGCTTATTTTATGCAATTTGGAATTTTTCAAAAAACTCTTCTTTGGGGCAGGGCTTGCTGTAAAAGTATCCCTGTATAAAATCGGGGTTCAGGGCAGTAATCTTTATCAGCTCATCCTTGGTTTCCACACCTTCCACCACAAGGTTCAGACCGATGCTGTGTACCATTCGGATGATGTGAACCAAAAGTTCAAATTCATATTCATTTTGCAAGGCTTTCACCGTAAAGCTTCGGTCTATCTTGACAATGTTCGGACGAAGATTTCCGATGTTCTGCAGGTTAGAGTAGCCGGTTCCGAAATCATCGACTGCAATGCTGACATCCACATTTTTCAGCTTGCGCCATACGTTTTGGATGGCGGGACTGTCTTCGAGATGTCCGCTCTCCGTCAGCTCTACAATCAGACAGTTCGGAGGAAGGGAACTGAGATTCAGGGCATCCATTATTTCATCAAACATAGGGCTCTTTAGCAGCTGGATGTAGGAGAGATTGATGGAAATTTTAAAATCGGGATACTTTTTCCTACACTCGGCACACATATCCAGAGCGTTTTTGATAATCCATTTTCCTACCGGAATGATTAAGCCGCTGTCCTCCAAAATCGGAATAAACTCATAAGGGGAAATGGTTTTTCCGTCCGGTGTCCGGTAGCGAAGAAGGGTTTCTGCAGCATACAAATGCTCGCCGTTACTCATGATAATGGGCTGATAGCTCAAGCTGAAGCCCTCGAAATCATTGGAAATAGCCTGACGCAGACAGGAACGGATATATCTTCTCTGTAAAAATGCTTCGTAATCCTCCGCACGGAAATAGTATACCTGATTTTTCCCGCGGTTCTTTGCCTCTGCCAGAGCAAATTCCGTAAGCTTGAAAATCTCCTCGTAATTGGTGATATTGATATCCTCCAGGGAGACAATGCCGCCGGATATGGTATACAGTGCCTTGTAATGCTGTTGCTTTACCAAATTATCTACAGCGGAACGGATACGGTGATAAAGCAGGTTCATGGCTTCAACAGGCCTGTCCGAAACGTCGAGAATAATAAATTCATCGGAGACAATACGGTAAGCATATTGCAGTGCATCCAATGACTGCTGAATACAGTCTGCCACTTTTTTCAAAATGTAATTACCGTAACCCATGCCGTGTCTTTCGTTCAGAGTCTTAAAGTCATCAATGCCGATCCGCAAAAGCATTCCCTTGGAGAAGACGGGAATCAGCATCTTCATATGTTCCCGCAGGAAGCTTTCGCCGGGGAGCCCGCTGACATTGTCGGCTTTCTGCTGATTGCCGATTTCGTTGATACAGCCTACCATCAGAATCGGAGTCTGGTTTTCATCCAAGATAAGACGACCACGGCAGTTAATCCAGACAGGGGAACCGTCAGCGCCAAGCCAACGGTATTCCAGATTATGCTCTTGTTTCTGACCTGACAGAATCTGCGACAAATCCAGCTGTAACATCGGTAAATCGTCCGGATAAACAAATTTGCCGTGTGCCTCCAGCACATTGTGAAAGGTGTTGCCGGGAAGCCGGAAACGTTCAACAGCCCGCTTTGTAATATAGTACGTATCACTGACCAAATCGTAAACATACAAATAATCGTTCATACAAGGCGCGAACTCTTCTGCAATACGACAAAAATTTTCAAAGGTCAGGATTTCGGTGTTGGTACTCATAAAATCGTCCCTCCCATGACATGCCGGCAGGTGTTTATGCCAAAACATGCACTTTATATTTATTATATACCTGTTTTCTAAAATTTCAATTAAAAATGCCATATTTTATGAAAATTGACAAAATGAAGGCGAATTGAACTGATTTTATAAAATGCTTCAGTTTCATTTCCTGTTTTGAAAAAAATTGTGCAATTCTGGTAAAAAAGGGATGAAAAAAATCGAATTATAGTGTATAATTATATATATTTCAAAGGAGGAGCAGGGCATGCAGAAAGTGAATATTGACAGGGAAGCCATTGAGGAAAAGGCGGAAGCGCTTCTCGAGAAGGCAGTGGAGAAAAAGAAGGTTGGTATGTTCCGGGGAATTCAAAGCAGAATCATGATTGCACTTGTGGTTACGATGCTGATATCATCGGGCCTGATGATGGTCATGGTGATTGAACAGTTTTCGGATACGTTAAGTCAGCGTGTGGAGAGTGAGATGCTGGGCCTTTCCAAGGCATATGGAATGGAGTTACGGACAGCTGTAGCCGTCAACGGAGGTCATATCCCGGATACCGAGACGCTGACAGCTATGTTTGGAAATGCAACCATGGATGGCATTGAGGGAAGCTACTGTTATGTTGTGGATTGCAATGGGACTATGTTGATGCACCCTACGGCTTCCAAAGTGGGACAGCCTGTGGAAAATGCGGTTGTCTCCGAACTGGTTAAACAGCTGGAAAACGGAGTGATAGCAGAACCGGCTGTGGTACAGTATGAGTTTAAAGGTTCAGAAAAGTTGGCAGGTTACTATGTAGTACCGGACGGTTCCGGTATTTTGGTGATAACTGCGGACAGGGCTGCCGCACTGGTTTCCATCTATGAGTTTATCTGGAAGTGTGTCGGCTGTTCCGTTGTCATCCTGCTGATTGTACTTGTCAGCGGAACTTTGATTTCCAGAAGCATTGCAAAGCCGATTAAGATGTTGACCGGTGTGATTGACCAGAATGCGGAATTTGATTTTACGGAAAATAAGACAAGCAGACTTCTTTCCAAAGGAAAAGGAGAGACAGCTGTGATGAGCAGTGCCCTGGAAAGCATGCGTGCTAATTTGGTAAATATGGTGAAGCAGCTGGCGGAAGCAGCGGAAAAGCTCAAGGACAATGCAAACGGACTGAAAGGGCTTGTGGAGGATTTAAACAGCAATTCCTGTGATAATTCAGCGACCAGCCAGGAGCTTGCGGCAAGTATGGAAGAGACTTCCGCAACGACTCAGATTATCGATGAACGAATGAGCGGTATTGATGAGAATGCAAAGAAAATAGGCAGCCTGACCAAGGAGGGAGAGCTCAATGCCTCCAGAATTATTGAGAAGGCGGAGGGATTAAAGAGAGATACCGAGGAGGCTAATACAAAGACCAGGGATATTTATTCCAAAGTTAAGAAGGAATCCGATATTGCCATTGAGAAGGCTAAGGAGATTGAACGGATTAATGCGTTGACAGAAGCCATTGCAGCTATTGCCAGTCAGACAGAGTTGCTGTCTTTGAACGCATCCATTGAAGCGGCGAGAGCCGGGGAGGCCGGCAGAGGTTTTGCTGTCGTGGCGAGTGAAATCGGCAGTCTTGCATCTCAATCTACAGAGACGGCGAACAATATATCCAGCATTGTGGCAGGCGTCAAGGACGCAGCAGAAAGCATGGAGAAATGTCTGCAGTGGATGATTACTTTTATGGAGGAGACAGTCATTCGCGACTACGAGAATTTCATAAAAGTCAGCGAAGAATACAGTACAGATGCGAAAGAGTTTTCCGACAGCATGAAGACAATCAACGATTCCATTGCGGAATTGGAAGAAAATATCAACGATATCACAAACTCCGTCCAGGGAATCAATACAACGGTCAATGAGGCGGCAATCAGTATCAATGACATTGCGGCAAAAGCGACGGATATGGTCGGATATGCCAGCGATACAGGAGAAAAGGCAGAGGTCAATGCGGAATTCGCAAGACAGCTGGATGAAATTGTAAAGAAATTTAAGATTTAGCACGTAGTTCGAAACGGGTAGCATTTGCTGCCCGTTTTTTTGTGTTGACATTTCTTGTAAAGCGTAGTATCATCCTAAATAGTTTGAAAGTCAAATATTTAGACAATCAAATAAATAGAACAATAAACTGTTTGATGTAGTAAACAAAACTATGAAAAGAAAAGGAGATTAAAACTATGTTGGAAAAGGTTAAGGCAATTATCGAGGAGAAGTTAAACGCAGAGGGTGCAGACATTACAGAGAGCACTAGCTTTAAAGATGATTTGGAGGCTGATTCTCTGGATCTGTTTGAGATGGTAATGGCGTTGGAGGATGAGTTTGGTATTGAGATTCCTTCTGAGGACCTGGAGAAACTGGTGACTGTCGGCGATGTGCTGAAGTACCTTGCGGATAAGGGTGTAGAGGAGTAAGGTTTCCGAACAGGAATGGAGGAAAACAGAGGGCATGAAGACAAAACTGACAGAACTTCTCGGAATCGAATACCCGATTATTCAGGGAGGTATGGCATGGGTGGCAGAGCATAAGCTGGCTGCTGCCGTGTCCGAAGCCGGTGGAATCGGCCTGATTGGAGCGGGTGGTGCTCCCGCTTCTTTTGTACAGGCAGAGATTCGTAAAGCGAAAGAAATGACGAAGAAACCCTTCGGCGTCAATCTGATGCTGATGAACCCTGAGGCGGATGACATTGCAAAGGTCATTGTGGACGAGGGTGTCAAAGTCGTTACTACCGGTGCGGGAAATCCCGGAAAGTATATGGCGATGTGGAAAGAAGCCGGAATCAAAGTGATTCCCGTTGTGGCAAGTTCAGCTATGGCGAAGCTGATGGAGCGTGCCGGCGCTGATGCTGTTGTAGCCGAGGGAATGGAGAGCGGAGGTCATATCGGTTCGCTTACCACTATGGCTTTGGTTCCTCAGGTAGTGGATGCGGTTTCTGTTCCCGTGATTGCAGCCGGCGGAATCGGCGACGGACGTGGTCTTGCCGCTGCTTTGATGCTGGGTGCGGAAGGAGTTCAAATGGGAACAAGGTTTGTTGTTGCCAAGGAGTCCATTGTTCATCCCAACTATAAGGAAAAACTGATTAAGGCAAAGGATATTGATTCTGAGGTGACAGGCATGAGCACCGGTCATCCCGTCCGTTCTCTCCGCAATAAGATGACAAAAGAATATCTGCGGATGGAAAAAGAGGGAGCAAGCTTTGAAGAACTGGAAAAGCTTGGTCTGGGTGCACTCAGAAGAGCGGTTATGGAGGGCGATGTGGTAAACGGTACCGTCATGGCCGGTCAGATTGCAGGAATGGTGAATAAAGAGCAAACCTGCCGTGAGATGATTGAAGAAATTATGGTACAGGCAGAAAGATTGCTTTTGAATGCAGCAGACAGGTGTAAGTAAATAGAAGTGGTGAAACACACAGAATGGAAGGAAATATGAGTAAGACAGCATTTGTTTTTCCCGGACAGGGTGCGCAGTACTTTGGAATGGGAAAGGATTTTTATGATACATACGAAACCGCAAAGAGAGTTTATGATATGGCGGAGGAGGCCACAGGACTGAACGTGGCGGAAATCTGTTTTACAGAGAATGACAAGCTGAACATAACGGAATATACGCAGATTGCCATGTTGACAACAGAAATTGCAATTTTGAAGGTAATCGAGGAGAAAGGAATCAAGGCAGACTGCTGTGCCGGCTTAAGTCTTGGCGAATACGGTGCCTTGGCAGCCGCAGAGGTTATGGAGCTGCCGGATTTGTTCCGATTGATTCGCAGCCGTGGTATTTTCATGCAGGAGGCATATCCCGTGGGCGGAGCCATGACGGCTGTTTTGGGTCTGGATGCGGATACTATCGGAAAGATTTGTCGGGAAACTCCGGGTATTGTATCCATTGCCAACGATAACTGTTCCGGACAGATTGTAATTACCGGTGAGGAAGGTGCTGTACAGGCAGCTGCCGCAAAGCTACAGGAGAGCGGTGCAAAGCGTTGTATTCCTTTAAAGGTGAGCGGCCCCTTCCATTCCGAACTGCTTTCCGGTGCGGGAGAAAAGCTTGCCGCAGAGCTTGAAAAAGTGACGGTGCATGATCCGAAGATTCCTTATCTCTGTAATGTGGAGGCTGCTCCGGTGACAAAGTCAGACAGGATTAAAGAACTTTTGGCAAAGCAGGTATCCGGCACCGTGAGGTGGAGAGAAACCATGGAGTGTATGCTGGCTGATGGTGTGGATACCTTCATTGAAATCGGACCGGGAAAGACCCTGAGCGGTTTTCTGCGCAAGACCAACCGTGATGTGACTGTAAAGAATGTGGAGAAGGTTGAAGATTTGAGCGCTTTGATGGAAGCTGACTTAAACGGCTTGAGGGGATGAGAGAAAAATGGAAGAGATGAAGAAAGAACTGAGCGGGAAGGTGGCTCTTGTCACCGGCGCGGGAAGAGGCATTGGAAAAGCCATCGCCCTGAAGCTGGCGGAGCAGGGAGCTACGGTGCTGGTAAACTATAAAGGTTCCGGAGAGAGGGCGCTTGAGGTTGTATCACAGATTGAAGAGACCGGAGGGTGTGCCGAAGCTGTCTGTTGCAATGTGGCTGATTTTGAAGCCTGTGGCAGAATGGTGGAGGAAATCATTGCAAAGTACAACCGGGTTGATATTCTGGTGAACAATGCGGGAATTACCCGGGACAATTTACTGATGCGTATGACAGAGGAAGAGTATGACAGTGTGCTTGATACAAATCTGAAGGGTGCGTTCAACACTATGAGATACCTGTCCCGTTTCTTTTTGAAGCAGCGCAGCGGAAAAATCATCAATATATCTTCGGTTTCCGGTGTTCTGGGAAATGCGGGGCAGGCAAATTATTCCGCTTCCAAGGCCGGATTGATCGGATTGACGAAAAGTGTTGCAAGGGAACTTGCATCAAGAGGCATCTGCGTCAATGCGGTGGCGCCGGGATTTGTTGATACCGATATGACAAAGAATATGCCGGAGAAGGCGAGAGAAGCAGCGTTGGGGACAATCCCCATGAACAGAATGGGAAGACCGGAAGATATCGCAGAAACAGTTGCGTTTCTGGCGGGCAGCGGTTCAGACTATATCACAGGGCAGGTAATCTGTGTTGACGGAGGAATGGCAATATGAGACGAGTTGTAGTGACCGGCTTGGGAGCGGTAACTCCCATCGGAAATAATGTGGATGAATTCTGGAAGAGTATCACTCTGGGGAAAATAGGTTTTGCCCCTATCACCAAGTTTGATGCAACAGATTATAAGTGTAAACTGGCAGCAGAAGTGAAAGATTTTAATCCCGAGGAATACATGGACAAAAAAGCAGCGAGACGTATGGAGCTTTTTTGCCAGTATGCAGTGGCAGCTGCCGGTGAGGCAATTCAGGATGCCGGACTTGATATGGAGAAAGAGGATGCATGGAGAGTAGGCTGTTCTATCGGAAGCGGTATCGGAAGCCTTCAGGCCATGGAGAGAGAGTATGGCAGACTGACGGAAAAAGGTCCTTCCAGAGTAGGCCCACTGTTTGTCCCCCTGATGATTTCCAATATGGCAGCCGGCAATGTCAGCATTATGTACGGGCTGAAGGGAAAGAGTCTGAATGTGGTTACAGCCTGTGCTACGGGAACCAACTCTATCGGAGAGGCTTTTCGTACAATTCAATACGGTGATGCGGATGTGATGGTTGCAGGCGGCACTGAGAGTGCGGTAACCCCTATGGGAATTGCCGGCTTTACAGCCTTGACAGCACTTTCCGACAGCACAGATCCCGAGAGATGCTCTATTCCGTTCGATAAGGACAGAAACGGTTTTGTCATGGGCGAGGGCGCAGGAGTTGTCATACTGGAAGAGCTGGAGCATGCAAAAAAACGCGGGGCTCATATCTATGCGGAGGTTCTCGGTTACGGATGCTCTTCCGATGCATATCACATTACCTCTCCGGCGGAGGACGGAGCCGGTGCGGCGCGTGCAATGCAGAATGCGTTGGAGGACGGTGGGGTAAAGCCTGAGCAGCTGACCTATATCAACGCCCACGGTACCGGCACACATCATAATGATCTTTTTGAGACAAGAGCAATTAAGCTTGCATTCGGAGAGCATGCGAGCAAACTGAGAATCAATTCAACCAAATCCATGATAGGTCATCTTCTGGGGGCTGCCGGTGCGGTAGAATTTATTACCTGCGTCAAGGAGATGGAAGAGGGATTTATCCATAAAACCGCTGGTTTACAGGAGACAGAGGAAGATATGAATCTGAACTACTGTCGGGAAAGCTATCGGGAGGAAGTGCCTTTTGCACTCAGCAACTCTCTGGGATTTGGCGGTCACAATGCAAGCATATTAATCGGAAAACTGTAAGAACTCAAGCAGGAGCGTGTCGAACAAAGATAGGCGGCATGTAAATAGGAGGCGAAAGCCATGTCATTGTATACAGCAAAAGAAATTATGGAAATCATTCCACACAGATATCCCTTTTTGTTGATTGATACCATCGAGGAATTACAGCCCGGTGTCAGAGCGTTGGGAAAAAAGTGTGTCAGTATGAATGAACCTTATTTTCAGGGACATTTTCCGGGAAATCCGGTGATGCCCGGAGTACTCATCATAGAAGCGCTGGCGCAGGTAGGTGCGGTGGCAATCTTATCCCAGCCGGAGTGGAAGGGACGTACTGCGTATTTTGCGGGAATTGATAAAGCAAAATTCCGTCAGAAAGTATTGCCCGGAGATGTGCTGATGCTGGAGATGGAGATTATCAAGGTGAAGGGCCCGGTAGGAGTGGGAAAGGCCACAGCTACCGTGAACGGCAAGGTGGCAGCTACAGCGGAACTGACCTTTGCAATCGGGGCGTGAGAAGCGGAAAGGATTGAGTGTAGATATGAATGTTTTCATGAAGCAGAAGCGTGCGGATTTTTTTGCAACGAAGCTGAGCAAGATTAACGAAACCTTAGGCGGTAAGAACTCTGATAGTACTGAAGGACAGGAAGAGAGCAAAACGGAGAAACCGACAGACGGTGCAGAGCCCCAGGTAAAAGAAGTATATATGATAAAGTGTCCCAAGTGCGGTAAAAGTGTGGAGCGGGACAGAGTCGTTAAGAAGAAATATATCTGCTACGAATGCGGCGGATATTTCAGGGTTAAAGTTCCCAACCGTATCCGTATGGTGGCTGACCCACATACCTTTGAACCGTGGTTTACGGACACACCCGTTCATAATCCACTGGCATACGCAGGGTATGAGGAAAAGCTGGCAGAGGCACGAGAGAAGACAGGTTTGGATGAAGCCGTGACAGTGGGGCGCTGCAAGGTATTCGGCGAAGACATTGTGCTGGGTATCTGTGATTCCCGTTTTATGATGGCAAGTATGGGACAGACGGTTGGTGAGAAAATTACAGCTGCCATAGAGCGTGCCATCGAGCTGAAACTGCCGGTATTCCTGTTCTGTTGTTCGGGAGGAGCCAGGATGCAGGAAGGGATTATTTCCCTGATGCAGATGGCAAAGACTTCTGCGGCGATTCAGAAGCTGGGAGAAGCCGGACTTTTATATTGTACTGTTTTGACCGATCCTACCACCGGCGGGGTAACCGCAAGCTTTGCTATGCTTGGGGATGTTATCATGGCAGAACCCGGTGCGCTGATTGGGTTTGCGGGTCCCAGAGTAATCAAGCAGACCATCGGTCAGGAGCTGCCGCAGGGCTTTCAGACGGCGGAGTTTTTGGAGGAGCATGGTATTATTGACGGTATCGTAAAACGTGAGAACCTGAAAAAGACCATCTATTTCCTCATAAAATCCCATCAGTGCAGGGAAAAAGAGTATGCAGCTTTTACTCCCGGTACGGAGTTCCATTTCAAACTCAATGAGATACTGAAGGAACAGGCTTGGACAATGCGTCCGAAGAATGCATGGGAAAAGGTGAAAGCGGTTCGCAGAGTGGAGCGTCCCCAGGCCATAGATTATATGGAATATATTTTTGACTATTTTGTGGAGGCGCACGGAGACAGGGCTTTCCGTGATGATCCGGCGATTATCGGCGGTATTGCTTTCCTGGACGGTCAACCTGTTACGGTGATTGCAGAACATAAGGGAAAAGATATCAAGGAATGCCAGGAGAGAAACTTCGGCATGCCTATGCCGGAAGGATATCGGAAAGCATTGCGTTTGATGAAACAGGCAGAAAAATTTAACCGTCCCATCATCAGTTTTGTCAATACATCCGGTGCGTTCTGCGGAATTGAGGCGGAGGAGCGCGGACAGGGAGAGGCTATTGCAAGAAATCTGAAGGAAATGTCGGCTTTGAAGGTGCCGGTTCTCTGTATCTTTATCGGAGAAGGCGGCAGCGGCGGTGCACTGGCCACAGCGGTTGGCAACGAGGTCTGGATGATGGAGAATGCAACCTACTCCATTCTCTCTCCCGAAGGTTTTGCCTCTATTTTATGGAAGGATTCTTCCAGGGCGAAGGAAGCCAGCGAGGTGATGCGTATCACAGCCCAGGATTTGAAAATGCTGCATGTTGTGGAAAAGGTTATCCCGGAGTTCGGCGGTGCGGATGCAAAGACAACGGAGGCAATTGCCGGATATATGAAGGAGAACATCAAGGGATTCCTGGAGCGCTACCGCGGTATGGACGGAGAGCAGATAGCAGCAGAGCGATATGAGCGTTTCCGCAGATTTTAAATCAGGAAAGGCATGGTTAGGAAAATATGTCAATTAAGATAGTAGGAACCGGAAGCACACTGCCGGAAAAATGTGTGACAAACGAAGACCTTACAAAGCTTGTCGATACTTCGGATGAGTGGATTCGGGAGAGAACAGGCATTGGCAGCAGACATGTGTCCACCGGTGAAACTGTGGATGAGTTGGCGGCGTCTGCCTGTGAGAAAGCGCTGGCAGATGCCGGGAAAAGTGCTTCAGAAGTGGAACTGCTTTTGGTGGCAACCTGTTCGCCGGAGTGCGGTATACCCGGTGTGGCTTGTCAGGTACAAAGCAGACTGGGTGCGTCAAATGCAGTGGCCTTTGATCTAAATGCCGCATGCGCGGGCTTTCTGTTTGCCCTGAATACCGCTTGGGCTTATGTGGAAGCCGGAATTTATCGCAATGCGCTGATTGCGGGAGCTGAGGTATTGTCAAAAATTGTTGACTGGTCAGACAGAGGAACCTGCATCCTTTTCGGTGACGGTGCAGGTGCCGTATATGTGGAAAAGTGCGACAGAGACGGTATGCTGGGCTTTGTGCAGCATGCCGACGGAAGCAGGGGAGAGGTGCTTCGTTGTGACAGCCGTGCGCTGAAGAATCCTTATGCGGATGTTTCCATGAAATCGCCTTATGTGCAGATGGACGGAAGGGAAGTCTTTGCTTTTGCAGTGCGTCAGGTCCCGGCAGGTATTCAGGAGGTGTTGGACAAGGCAGGGACGGAAGCGGACGACATTGATTTGTTTGTGCTGCATCAGGCGAATTACCGTATCATCGAGGGCATTGCAAAACGTCTGAAACAGGATATTTCCAAGTTCCCCGTTAATCTGGACAGGGTGGGAAACATGTCTTCTGCCGCCATTCCGGTTCTTTTGGATGAACTGAACCGGGCGGGCAGACTCAAAAGAGGAATGAAGCTTGTTTTATCCGGTTTCGGTGCAGGACTGACATGGGGAGCCTGTGTATTGAAATGGTAACCGGAAACTATTGCTTTTTTTCAAAAAATGGGTATGATATATTTATGGAAAGGACAGGAAAGGTATCGGTAAAATGGTGCGAATGACAAGACACTCCATCAATGAGCTGTTGGTAAACCTCTTCAATCATATCATGGATATGGAAGGGAAGGCAGTCATTACAGAGGAATATCGGGACATCACCAACAATGATATACATATTATTGAGGCAATCGGTATAGATGAGCCCAGGAATATGTCTATGATTGCCCATAAGCTTTCCGTCACTGTCAGTACCCTGACCACCAACATGAACGGCCTGGAAAAAAAGGGGTATATCAGGAGAGAGCGCAGCAGCGAAGATAAGCGTGTGGTTTATGTCGTCCTGACCGAAAAAGGGAGGAAGGCATTTTATCATCATCGTGATTTTCATAAAAAGATGATAAAGGCTATCGTGAAGAATTTGAGCGAAGAAGAGACAGAGATTTTGTATCATTGTCTTGAAAATCTCAACAGCTTTCTGGAGTCGGAATCAGAGGAAAATAAAGCTTAAAGCAGGCAGGCAGCAGCAATGATGCTCTTGCCTGTTTTTTTGCAGTTGTGTATACTGTACCTATAGGGGATGAACAGGAGGAATGGGTATGAGTACAAAGGAGATTAAAAAGAATCTGGGTAATATCAAGACAATCATTTACGGGAGGACGGTTATTCTCCTGTTAGCCTTTTTGGCACAGCTGCTGCTCCTTGTGGTGGGATATTTTAAGCTTCGCAATTACAGTTTCCTGTTTTACGGGCTGTTTGTTATTATCAGTGCCATAGCGGTGCTTCACATATTTAATACCAGAGGAAATCCGGATATGAAGCTGTCATGGATGTTTCCCATTGCGATTTTTCCTATTTTCGGTGCCATTTTTTATGCAACAATCGTATTGCAGCCCGGGACAAAGGTAATGTACGCACGGTTAAAAAATCTGTCACAGCAGACAAAAAAGTATGTAAACCCGGAGGAGAAGACCAGAGATAAGTTGCGGGCGGAAAGTCCGCAGATGGGACAGCTTGCTCATTACCTGTACAATTGTGACAACAGTCCGGCTTACGAAAATACTCAGGTTACCTATTATTCCCTGGGGGATGAACAGTTTCCGGCGATGCTGGAGGAACTGAAAAAGGCGGAAAAGTATATTTTTGTGGAGTTTTTTATTGTCAGTGAGGGGCGCATGTGGGATGAGATTCATGCTGTCCTGAAGGAAAAGGCGAAGCAGGGTGTTGAAGTCAGGTTTATGTATGACGGAACGGATGTGTTGTTTAACCTGCCCAACTATTATCCGCAGATTCTGGAAAAAGAGGGAATCCGCTGCAAAATGTTTGCCCCCATAAAACCGATTTTTTCTCCTCACTATAACAACCGGGATCATCGGAAAATTCTGGTGGTTGACGGTAAGGTTGCATTTACCGGGGGAATCAATCTTGCGGATGAGTACATAAATGAAAAGGTTCGTTTCGGCCATTGGAAGGATACCGGCATCATGGTAAAAGGAGATGCGGTGGAGCGCTTTATCTATATGTTTCTGGAAATGTGGAATGAGTCGGAGAGACAGGGGGAAGATTTCGGAAAATACATCTGCCCTCCTGAAGCATCCATGCCTTCGGACGGGTATGTGATTCCTTACAGTGTCTGCCCTTTGGGTCCGGAGCGGGTGGGCGAGAGAGTTTACCTTGACATTATCAATACAGCGCACACCTACGTACATATTATGACGCCTTATCTCATCTTGGACTATCAGCTGATGATGGCGTTAACCTATGCTGCAAAGAGAGGAGTGGAGGTTATTATCATTATGCCTCACATTCCGGATAAAAAATATGCTTTTTGTCTGGCGAAGACATATTACAGCCAGCTGCTTGAGGCCGGGGTGCGCATCTGCGAGTATGAGCCGGGATTTGTACACGCCAAGGTGTTTGTGTCCGATGATGAGAAAGCGGTAGTGGGGACGGTAAATCTGGATTACCGAAGCCTGTATCATCATTTTGAATGCGGAGCACTGATGTACCGCAATTCGGTAGTCGCCGATATTGAGAGAGATGTACAGGATACGCTGAAGAAATGCCTGGAGCAGACCCAGGAAGATGTCAGGAGACGAAAGGTTTCGGAACGTGCATTGGGTTGGATTATGAAAATTGTGGCACCGTTGATGTAATTTTATGACAGTTCAGAAAACAATCGACTTTTTGTTGTAATTGGCAGTCTATAGTATTATAATATATAGGTAAGTAATTCCTGATAAATTCAGAGAGGAGCAAAAGAGAAGTATGGGAGAACAAGTTGAGGGAAAAAAAGGTGCAAATCTGCTGGTGAAACTGCTGGCGGTGATTTTGGTACCCATGGTTATTGTAGTGGTAATGTCCATTTTGGCGCTGGACAATGTAGGTGATACAACAGCGGAGAATCTGGCAAAGCAGGAGTTGGCATCGGTCCAGTATCTGACGATGCAGAGTCTGCTTCGGGGCGGCGAATCGCTGTCGTTTCAGGATGGGGCGCTTTATCTGGGAGATACGGCCGTTTCCGGTTCCCAGGGTCTTCTTGCCACATACAAAGAGGAGACCGGTGTAGAGGTTGCCGTCTTCATGGGAGGCAACATGGTGGCGGCGAGTTTTGACGGCACAGTAGATGTCAGCAGCAAAATTACAGAAAAAGTGGCAGCAGGCGAAGAGGTGTTTGAGACTTCCTTCCGGATGAACGGAGAAAAGTATATGGCATACTTTTCAGGTTTTCAGGATCAATACAGCGGCGTGACGGGTATGGTGCTGACTGCCGTAAAAGTAAGTGATCTGGAAGCCATTTATGAGGGCTTTGTACTCAGCAGCGGAATTTTCATGGCAGTTATTGTAGTGGCATCCATTCTTCTGGTTGCGCTGATTGTCATGAAGATTGTCAGGGCGTTGATTGCAGTAGTCGGAAATCTGGACAAGGTTGCGGAAGGACAGCTTGATTTGCAGGTATCTGACAAGCTTTTGGAAAGAACGGATGAGGCGGGAAAAATTGCCCGTGCCGTGCATTCCGTAGTACAGAACTTTGCCGAGACCATTTCCAAGATACATAACAGCATGAATGACATGAGAGAGTATACCGAGCGGTTCAGCAGCAATATGGATACCATCAGTCAGTCCATAGAAAATGTAAATGTGGCGGTGAACGATATTGCCGAGGGTGCAACCCAGCAGGCTGCCGACACCCAGAGCGTGGGTGAAAGCATG
The DNA here is from genome assembly GCA_022769665.1 of Lachnospiraceae bacterium. Classification (GTDB taxonomy): domain Bacteria; phylum Bacillota; class Clostridia; order Lachnospirales; family Lachnospiraceae; genus Acetatifactor. The sequence goes on from JALEIR010000015.1 coordinate 28,059, forward strand.
AACGACATGAGTGAGGCGATAAACAAGACCGCTGAAAGCGTGAACGAATTGAGCAGCAGTGCGGTTGCCATGAAGGAGAACAATGATACGGTTCATGCGACGCTGAAGGATTTGATTGATATCAGCGCAAGGACAAGTGATTCCGTCCACGAGGTACAGAAACAGACCAACCTGACCAATGAGTCTGTACAGGAGATTCGTTCTGCTACCGATATCATTGCAGGTATTGCGAACCAGACCAATCTGTTGTCTCTGAATGCCAGCATTGAGGCAGCCAGAGCCGGTGAGATGGGTAGAGGCTTTGCTGTGGTGGCAGAGGAAATTCGCGGCCTTGCTGACCAGTCCAAGGAATCCGCAGACCAGATTCGTAGCATTGTGGAGACACTGATTACAAATTCAAACCACAGTGTGGAAATTATGAACGGTGTGGTAGGAGAAATCGGGCAGCAGAATGAAAAACTGGGCGTTACCAGAGATGCATTTGAAAATCTGAATGCAGAGATTCAGCATGTTGTGGAGGCCATCAATGTGATTTCCAAGCAGCTGGATAACATTGAGAAGTATAAGAACGGCGTGGTGGAGAGTGTTGACGGATTAAATGAAGTTTCCCAGAACAACGCAGCGAGCACGGAGGAAACCGCAGCTACCATGGATCAGCTGGCTCAGATTGTGGAGGAATGCCGCCAGGCTACCGGCAGATTGGTTAATATTTCCGAAGAATTGTCGGAGAATGCAAAGAAATTTAAGCTGTAAGTTGCAAAGGACAGAATGGGGGCAGGTTTTATAACCTGCCCTTTTTTCAGCTTTTGACAAGAAAAATGATTGTGAATGAAACTTTTGTTGACAGATGCCGTCTGTATAGTCAGAGAAATAAGGGAGGAGAAACCTTGAAGGATACGGAAATACTGGATCTGTATTGGGAGAGAAACGAGCGTGCCATTGCGGAGTCCCAGGGTGCATACGGCAATTATTGCTACAGTATTGCCTGGCATATTTTATATGACAGGGAGGATGCGGATGAATGTGTAAATGATACATGGCTGCGGGCATGGAATGCCATACCTCCCAACAGACCGGGAAAGCTGGCACTGTTTCTCGGAACAATTACGCGCAATCTGTCCATTGACAGATGGAAGGGTAGGCAGACCATGAAACGGGGAAAAGGTGAGATGTCTGTCGCACTGGATGAGCTGGCGGAATGTATACCCGATGCCCATAACACGGAGGATATGGTGGAGACTGCTGAACTGGAGCGAATGATAAATGTTTTTTTACATACCCTGCCGGAGAAAGACTGTAATATATTTCTGAGGCGATATTGGTATGTGGAGGATTACGGTGCCATTGCAGAGCGCTATTCCATGAAATTGAACACGGTAAAAACCAGTCTGTTTCGTACCAGAAGCAAACTGAAAAATTACCTGGAGAAGGAGGGCCTGATGTGAAAAGAGATAAAAAGGAAAGTGCCCTGCGTATTATGGAGGCTCTGTCCGGGGTGGACGAAGAATTGCTGGAATGTTGCGAACAGCAGGAGCGCAAAGACAGCGATAACGGTAAAAGTTTATCTTCCGGCAATAAGATATACCGGTGGGGGCGAAGATATGGCGGTTTATGTGCCGCATGTCTATGCCTGGCTGTGTTGGGAGCGGCATATTACGGCATGGAGCAACAGAAGAATTCGGAGGCAGATATGGCGATTTTTGCACAGCCGGAATGTGCCGATGAAGCAGAGGTGACGGAAGAAGAGACAGATACAGACGATGCGATGAACAGTGGGCGGCTAGAAAATAGGGAAGAGCCGGAGGAAGCTTTGGCAGAAACCGGAAATACTAACGACACGGTTTCGCAGATGTACGATTTGCAGGGCGCTGCCGTTCAAAACGCAGAAACAGAGTCAACGAAGGAGTTGCCTCAGACTGACAAATATGTGCAGGCGGAGAACGCGGCAGGAGAGGAAATCTCCCGGGAGGAAGCCTGTGCAACGGAAATTTTGGGAACCCATGTACCGGATTATTTACCGACGGGGTATCAGCCGTTTCGGGCTGTCCGGGAAGCAGGTGAAGACGGAACAAAGAAGCTCCTGCTGACATGGACGGACGGTCAACATGAATTGTCCGTAAAGCTTACTTTGGCGGAAAATCAGACAGTTGATGATAAAGTATCTGTTGTAAATGTGGGAGAAAACTGGGAGAGTGAAATCCCGGAGCCGGAGGAGGATGGCAGTACCTGCTTTGTACTTCTTTATTCGGACGGTGTGTCGGCGGAGTATAAAGGATGGCTGACCGTGGATGAAATCAAAAGATTGCTGGATCCGGATGCGCAGTAACAAAAACACCTGAGCTGTTACAGCTTAGGTGTTTCGTTTTCCGGCATGCGGTAGCCGACTCCTGCTTCCGTAAAGACGTATTGCGGGTGGGAAGGATCCTTTTCGATTTTGCGGCGGATATTTGCCATATTTACCCGTAAAATACGATTATCGTTTTCGATATAGGGTCCCCAGATTGCATTCATAATAAATTCATAGGTGAGGACATGGCCCGAATTCTCAGCTAACAGAGTGAGCAGACGATATTCCACCTGTGTCAGGTGAATCTCTTCACCGCAAAGAAAAATTCTCCGCTTGTCAAACTGGATTTCCAAGTCCAGGGCCCTGTATACCGGAGATGGTGTATCGGAAATATTCCGGCGCAGACGGGTGCGGATTCTGGCCATCAATTCTGCGAGACCAAAGGGTTTGGTCAGATAGTCGTCTGCACCTGCATCAAGAAGCCGAACCTTATCCTCTTCTCCACTACGCGCAGAGATGACAATGACAGGTGTTTTGCTCCAACCCTGCAGAGACTTCAGAGTGTCAAAGCCATCCATGTCAGGAAGGCCCAAATCAAGCAGGATAATGTCAGGATTGGTTGAGGTAGCAAGACGAAGCCCCTCCGAACCGGTGAAGGCGGGAGTGACATGATAGCCGTTGTCAATCAGACCTGTAGTCATGAAGGAGCAAAGGTTTCTGTCATCTTCAATTATCAGAATACCGGTATCTGAATTCATGTACAAAGCTCCTTTTAAACAAAATACAGTTCCATTATATAGAAAAAATTTTCAGGAATCAACACATATCCTTGGTGATTTTGCAAAGAATTCATTATACTTAAGTGGAACTATAATCTGCACCATCTTCCGGAGGCTCCGCAGGGAAGAATCAATCCGGATTCACGGACGGGAAGACCGATTTCTTCAGCTTCCACATGACCTCCGAAACGTTTTACCACCGCTGTCTGAATCATGTAGGACAACACGGCAGGCTGTAATCCTGTTGTGTAGGAGTTCATTAAAAAGAAAAGAGCATCATCGGAAAGTATCTGAGTCGTCAGTTCAATAAAAGGCCAGATGCTTTCTTCTATTTTCCAGATTTCTCCCTTAGGTCCTCTTCCGTAGGAAGGAGGATCCATGATGATGCCGTCGTATTTGTTCCCACGGCGGATTTCACGTTCCACAAATTTGACACAGTCATCCACCAGCCAGCGGATGGGCGCATCTCCCAAGCCGGAGCTTGCAGCATTTTCCTTTGCCCAGCCGACCATGCCTTTGGAAGCATCCACATGTGTTACGGCAGCCCCGGCTGCTGCGGCGGCAAGGGTAGCCCCACCTGTGTAGGCGAACAGATTCAATACCCGGATGGGTTTGTCCGCAGGGCGCCGGGCGTTTTGAATCAATCGGGAAAACCAGTCCCAGTTGGTGGCCTGCTCCGGGAAAAGACCGGTGTGCTTGAAACTGAAAGGTTTTAAGTGAAAAATTAACCGGCGGGAAGCCTGATTTGAATGGTCATCTGCTGCAGCGAGATTTAAGTCGTAGCAAATGCTCCATTCGTTGGGGAGATTGAAAAATTCCCACTCACCACCGCCCTTTGCACTGCGGTGATAATGTCCGTTCTTTTGCTTCCAGCCTTTGTTGGCATGGGGAGTGTTCCAAATGACCTGGGGATCCGGTCGTACCAGAATGTAGTCGCCCCATCTTTCCAATTTTTCTCCGCCGGAGGTATCCAATACTTCATAATCTTTCCAGTTATCTGCAATCCACATGTTCTCCATACCTTTCTGTACAAGTAATCTGATAACACTATATAATAGAAGCGTTTTTTTTGCAAGAATAGGATGTGGCAGTTCAGATTATAACGCAGCTGTTACAAAATATGACAGACAGCATACAATAATGTAAGAAAAGGAAAAGAATGGAATGATATATGAAATATGTCTGTTGGGCTGTGATTGGCCCGGCGGTGTTTGCGGCAGTCATATTCCTGTCGGTACTTTTTGTGCATTTTAGGAAGAGACGTGCACAAAAAAAGGTGAGAAATGAAAGCATGGACAGGAAAATCTCAAGCCTGAATCAGGCGTTGTCTGTCTTTGGCTTTGCTTACAGTGAAAAATGTGACTGCATTATTTCTGACAGGAATTCCTGGCAGCGGGATATGGGCTACTGTCGCCGATACGATGAAGCAGCACCGGCCATGAACATGATTATGGATTGTGAACCCATATATTTTTGGTACGACGGGAAAAGGTGGCTGCTGGAACTTTGGAAAGGACAGTATGGTTGTACCACGGGCGCGGAAATCGGTCTATATTATAATAATGAAGAAAAGCATGATAAAAATCCGGAAGAACTCCTTTATACCTGTGCTGACGACTGTAAGCTGTTGTATATGCAGTTTGCTGTCTGGAAAGACAGAAAATGTATTATGGAACGAAGCAGTTTGCATTGGTGGCTTACCGGATTTTTGCCCGGTGTATATTCCAAACCGGAAGACCTTGTCATGAGAGCCTGCATTTTCTTTCGTGATTCCGCTATGCGGAATGCCTTCTGCGAGGGGCTTCTGGAGGCGGGCTACAGGAGGGAAGAAATCGGGGTGGACGGCAACAGAGTATGCCTGACCTTTGGGCGGCCCCGAACCAAACAGCCCACCCGGTTCGGACGGCTTTACCGGGGATATATCAGTTGCATGAACAGATTGTATTGCAAATGGTATCTCAGTGCTTCCGCGCCGTTTGAAAATACTCCGGACAGAATCAGCTATCTGGGTTACTGTTTTCCCTTTTTGTATCGTAAGCTGATACGGCTGGGAATGCGCTGCAACCGTAAAAAGCTGGAGAAATACCGTAGGAGGAAATAGGAAATGGACACGGGAAGGCGCTTGGACGAGGTATATGAGAGGGCACCCAGAATCAGGATAGACCAAAACAGCAGGATTGTGTGCATGAGCGACTGTCATCGCGGGGTAGGAAATATGGGAGACAATTTTCTGTTTAACCAGAACCTTTTCTTCGCGGCGTTGGAGTATTATTACGGAAGATGTTTCACCTATGCCGAACTGGGAGACGGCGATGAACTGTGGGAAAATCCGGGATTGAAAAGAATAGTTGAAATTCATAGTGATGCCTTCTGGATGATGTCAAGATTTTACAAACAAGGAAGATTTATACAACTATACGGAAATCATGACCGCAGGAAAAGCAGCCGGAAGTTCGTGGAAGCGCACTGCGGCCGGTACTGTGACAGCAGGGATTGCATTGACAATTTGCTTTCCGGACTGAAGGTTTTGGAGGGAGTGGTGTTGGAAGAATCGGGAAGCGGCAGAGAAATTCTGCTGGTTCATGGGCATCAGGGAGATTTTTTGAATGACACACTCTGGAGGCTTTCGGCTTTCCTGGTTAGATTTGTCTGGCGCAAGCTGGAGCTTCTGGGAGTATATGACCCCACCAGTGCCGCAGAAAACTACAACAGAAGGAAGAACACGGAAAAGCGGTTGGAGGAATGGGCAGAAAAGCGGGGAGTCATGGTGATAGCTGGCCATACCCATCGCCCGGTTCTTCCGGCTCCCGGCGAAAGCCTTTATCTGAATGACGGAAGCTGCGTCCATCCCAGATGTATTACCGCCCTGGAGCTGGAAAACGGAAGGATTACCCTGGTGAAATGGAGCGTCAAGATTGTTTGTGCAAAAAATTTGTCCGTGGAGAGGGAAATACTGGCGGGACCGTATTCATTGCAGCAATATTGGCTGTCCAAATAGGATTGTACGCAAAAAAATGCAATTTTTTTTAAAAACTTTAAAAAAGCCCTTGCCAAAAGGGCTTTTTGCATGTATACTATTCAATGCTGTGGCATGATAGCTGTGAAGCGTGAGGTTGCTGGGTGTCAGCAATGGCAGTCAGGTTTTCCGTGGAGCGAATGTCAAGTTAGAAAACTGACGACAAGTCACTGTACCAATTTGAAGTCTGCAAATAGGCAGAAACGACGTGTGAAAAGTTAGAAATCCGAGAAATGTTGCGTAAGGATTTAGGACACACACGGGAGAGTGTACAGTCACCGCTTGTCGTACTTAGAACTTAAAAGTGCGAAAAGGAGGCGACTTTTTTTATGGCAAGTCAAGTAATGAGAATTACCCTTAAGGCTTATGAGCATCAGCTTGTTGATGCATCTGCTAAGAAAATCATCGAAACTGTAAAGAAGACCGGTTCTGAGGTGAGTGGACCTGTGCCCCTTCCTACAAAGAAAGAGGTTGTTACCATTCTGAGAGCTGTACACAAGTACAAGGACTCCAGAGAACAGTTCGAGCAGAGAACTCATAAGAGACTTATCGATATCATTGCACCTACACAGAAGACGGTTGATGCACTGCAGAGACTGGAAATGCCCGCAGGTGTTTACATTGATATTAAAATGAAGACAAAGTAATGAAAACAAAAAACCTCTACTAGACGTAAGAACACTTCCTGTGCCAAGACAGGGAAAGGAGCAAAGCTCTTTACGATTATGACGCAACGGTAATCGCGTGGTCCGCTATGTAGAAAGCCCAAGGGCAGAAAGAGAGGAAAAATGAAGAAAGCAATTTTGGCAACCAAAGTCGGAATGACTCAAATCTTCAACGAAGACGGCGTGCTGGTTCCCGTAACCGTTCTTCAGGCAGGTCCCTGCGTGGTAACTCAGGTAAAGACCGTTGAGAACGATGGCTACAGCGCAGTTCAGGTTGGCTTCGTAGACAAAAAAGAAAAGATCGTGAATAAGGATGCAGGCGGCAAGAAGCAGGTAATCCACAGACACGGTGTGAACAAGGCTGAGGCAGGCCACTTCAAGAAGGCCGGCGTAAGCGCAAAGAGATATATCAGAGAGTTCAAGTTTGAGAACGCTGAAGAGTACACCTTAGGTGCTGAAATCAAGGCTGACATCTTCGCTGAAGGCGACAAGATTGATGCTTCCGCAATTTCCAAGGGTAAAGGCTTCCAGGGTGCAATCAAGAGACTGGGACAGCACAGAGGACCTATGAAGCACGGTTCCAAGTTCCATCGTCATCAGGGTTCCAACGGCGCATGTTCTTCCCCCAGCCGTGTATTTAAAGGAAAGGGAATGCCCGGACATATGGGTTGCGTTAAGGTAACCGTTCAGAACCTTGAGGTTGTAAGAGTAGATGCAGAAAAGAATCTGTTGCTTGTAAAGGGTGCGGTACCCGGACCTAAGAAGGCATTAGTAACCATCAAAGAGACCACAAAGGTCGAGGCATAATAGTGTGCCTTTGCCAGGCACACGTGCGAAAGGAGGCCAATTCAGATGGCAAACGTATCTGTTTTTAATATGGAAGGCAAGGAAGTTGGTACAATCGAATTAAACGATGCAGTATTCGGTGTAGAGATTAACGAGCACCTGGTACACATGGCAGTTGTACAGCAGCTTGCAAATAATCGTCAGGGAACCCAGAAGGCAAAGACCCGTTCTGAGGTATCCGGTGGCGGAAGAAAGCCCTGGAGACAAAAGGGAACCGGTCATGCAAGACAGGGTTCAACCAGAGCTCCTCAGTGGACCGGCGGCGGTGTTGTGTTCGCGCCCGTTCCCAGAGATTATTCCTTCAAGCTTAACAAGAAGGAGAAGAGAGCAGCTTTGAAGTCTGCACTGACCAGCAAGGTTCAGGACAGCAAGCTGATTGTTGTAGATGAGTTGAAGTTCGATGAAATCAAGACAAAGAACTTTGTCAATGTAATGAATAACTTAAAGGTTGATAAGGGCCTTGTTGTGATCGCTGAGAATGACACCAATGTAGTAATGTCCGCAAGGAATGTTGCAGATGTAGATACTACTCTGGTAAACACCATCAACGTGTACGACATCATGAAGGCCAAGACAGTTGTCCTGACCAAGGATGCTGTTGCAAAGATCGAGGAGGTGTACGCATAATGGCAGACATTAAATACTATGACGTAATCCTCAAACCGGTTATTACCGAGAAGAGTATGGCTGGAATGGGCGAGAAGAAATATACATTCCTGGTTCATACCGAGGCAAATAAGTCCCAGATTAAAGAAGCTGTTGAAAAGATGTTCGAGGGCACCAAGGTTAAGAGTGTGAACACCATGAACTGCGAGGGAAAGAACAAGAGGCGCGGAATGGTTGTAGGTAAGACTGCAAAGACCAAGAAGGCTATTGTTACTCTGACTGCCGACAGCAAGGATATCGAGATTTTCGCTGGACTCTAAAATGATGAGAAGATTTGAGCAAACTCGAAAACCTGCCCACGAGCGCCAACGCTCATCGCACATTTTTCGTAAATCTGCTTTGCTCAAATCGATGACAGGTTAAAGTATGCGGCTGCAGAAGGCGGCTGCGCAAAGAATCAAAGAAAAGGAGATAAAACAATGGGTATTAAGACATATAATCCCTATACACCCTCCAGAAGAAATATGACCGGCTCTGATTTCTCTGAAATCACAAAGACCACTCCTGAGAAGAGCCTTTGCACTTCTCTGAAGAAGAATGCCGGACGTAACAATCAGGGTAAGATTACTGTGAGACACCAGGGCGGCGGCTCCAGAAGAAAGTACAGAATCGTTGACTTTAAGAGATTTAAGGATGGCGTTCCCGCTACCGTAATCGGTATCGAGTACGATCCTAACAGAACAGCAAACATCGCACTTATCTGCTATGCAGACGGCGAGAAGGCATATATCCTTGCTCCCGAGGGACTGACCGACGGAATGAAGGTTATGAACGGACCCGAGGCTGAAGTAAGAGTAGGAAACTGCCTGCCTCTGTCTGAGATTCCCGTAGGTACTCAGGTACACAATGTTGAGCTGTATCCCGGAAAGGGTGGCCAGATGGTTCGTGCAGCCGGAAACAGCGCACAGCTGATGGCTAAGGAAGGAAAGTATGCAACACTTCGTCTTCCTTCCGGCGAGATGAGAATGGTTCCCCTGGTATGCCGTGCAACAGTGGGTGTTGTAGGAAATGTTGATCACAACCTTGTCAATATCGGTAAGGCAGGACGTAAGCGCCACATGGGTATCCGCCCGACAGTTCGTGGTTCTGTCATGAACCCTAACGACCATCCTCATGGTGGTGGTGAAGGTAAGACCGGTATCGGACGTCCCGGTCCCAGCACTCCTTGGGGCAAGCCTGCACTTGGTCTGAAGACACGTAAGGCTAAGAAGGCTTCCAACAAGCTGATTGTAAGAAGACGTAACGGTAAGGCAATCAAATAATATGTTTTTTTATAAAAACAGGAGGAAAGACAATGGCTAGATCACTGAAAAAAGGACCTTTCGCAGACGCAAGCCTGTTAAAGAAAGTAGATGCTTTAAATGCTTCGGGACAGAAGCAGGTTATCAAGACCTGGTCCCGCCGTTCTACAATTTTCCCTTCTTTTGTGGGACACACCATCGCGGTTCATGACGGAAGAAAGCACGTTCCCGTATATGTAACCGAAGATATGGTGGGCCACAAGCTGGGTGAGTTTGTAGCAACCAGAACTTACCGCGGACACGGTAAGGACGAGAAGAAGTCCAAGGTTAAATAGTTTTACAACGCACAATTGCCCGGGAGGGCATTGCGGTAAGTCTGTCTGCGAGCCGGTGTGCTCGTAGCAGATGCGTTGCCGTTATTCCAAAAAAGGAGGAAATTTATCTATGGCTAAAGGACATAGAAGTCAAATCAAGAGAGAGAGAAACGCCCAGAAAGATACAAGACCTTCAGCTAAGTTGTCTTACGCAAGAGTATCTGTTCAGAAGGCATGTTTCGTTTTGGATGCTATCAGAGGCAAGGATGTACAGACTGCCCTTGGTATTCTGGAATACAATCCCAGATATGCTTCCGGCCTTATCAAGAAGCTGCTTGAGTCAGCTATCGCAAACGCAGAGAACAACAACGGAATGAATAAAGAGAACCTGTATGTCGCAGAGTGCTACGCAAACAAGGGACCTACCATGAAGCGCGTACACCCCAGAGCACAGGGAAGGGCTTACAGAATCGAGAAGAGAATGAGCCACATCACCGTTGTGCTGGACGAGAAGAAGTAAGGAAAGGAGCAAACAAATGGGACAGAAAGTTAATCCTCATGGCTTAAGAGTCGGAGTTATTAAAGATTGGGATTCCAAGTGGTACGCTGAGAGCGAGTTCTCCGAGTATCTGGTAGAAGACTACAAGATCAGAAAGTATCTGAAGAAGAAGTTATACAGCGCAGGTGTTGCAAAGATTGAAATCGAGAGAGCATCTGACAGACTGAGAGTTATTATTCACACTGCTAAGCCCGGTGTTATCATCGGTAAGGGCGGCGCTGAAATTGAGGTTACCAAGAACGAGCTTTCCAAGCTGACCGGCAGAGACAAGGTTCTGGTTGACATTAAGGAAATCAAGAGACCCGACAGAGATGCTCAGCTGGTTGCAGAGAACATTGCTCAGCAGCTTGAGAACCGTGTATCTTACAGACGTGCAATGAAGTCCTGCATGGGCAGAACCATGAAGGCAGGTGCACTTGGTATCAAGGCAGCATGTGCAGGCCGTCTCGGCGGTGCTGATATCGCCCGCAGCGAGTTCTACAGCGAGGGAACCATTCCTCTTCAGACTCTGAGAGCAGATATCGATTACGGATTTGCTGAGGCAGATACCACATACGGTAAGGTTGGAGTTAAAGTTTGGATCTACAAGGGTGAGATCCTTCCTACAAAGGGAAATCAGACGGAAGGGAGCGATAAATAATCATGTTAATGCCGAAGAGAGTAAAACGTCGTAAACAGTTCCGCGGCACCATGGCAGGTAAGGCAATGAGAGGTAACACTCTGGCTTACGGTGAGTATGGTCTGGTGGCTACGGAGCCCTGCTGGATTAAGTCTAATCAGATTGAGGCAGCACGTATTGCGCTTACCCGTTATACAAAGCGTACAGGTCAGGTTTGGATCAAGATTTTCCCTGACAAGCCCGTTACAGCAAAGCCTGCTGAAACCCGTATGGGTTCCGGTAAGGGTACTCTGGAGTATTGGGTAGCAGTTGTAAAACCCGGACGCGTTATGTTTGAGATTGCCGGTGTTCCCGAGGATCAGGCAAAAGAGGCACTGCGTCTTGCAATGCATAAGCTTCCCTGCAAGTGTAAAATCGTTTCTAAGGCAGATTTGGAAGGCGGTGTAGAATAATGAAAGCTAATAAGTTTGTAGAAGAATTAAAGAACAAGTCCGTTGAGGAACTGAACCAGGAGCTTGTTGCTGCAAAGAAAGAACTTTTCAATTTGAGATTCCAGAACGCAACCAATCAGCTGGATAATACTGCAAGAATCAAGGAAGTCAGAAAGAACATTGCACGTATTCAGACAGTTATCACCGAAAAGGCCAGAGCTTAAGGCGTCTGGGAAAGGAGTTAAGTCGTGGAAAGAAATTTGAGAAAAGTGCGTACCGGTAAGGTTACCAGTAATAAGATGGATAAGACAATCGTTGTAGCTATCGAAGAGCACGTTAAGCATCCTCTTTACAAAAAGGTCGTAAAGAGAACTTACAAGCTGAAGGCTCATGACGAGAACAACGAGTGCAACATCGGCGATACCGTTAGAGTTATGGAAACAAGACCTTTGTCCAAGGACAAGAGATGGAGACTTGTTGAGATTGTAGAAAGAGTGAAGTAATTAAGCCGTAGGTGCGGCAAAGGAGGAAAATCATGGTTCAGCAGGAAACAAGACTGAAGGTTGCTGATAACACCGGTGCGAAAGAATTACTTTGCATCCGCGTTATGGGCGGCTCTACAAGAAGATATGCACAGATTGGCGATGTGATTGTTGCTTCCGTTAAAGATGCAACACCAGGCGGCGTTGTAAAGAAGGGTGATGTTGTTAAGGCAGTTGTGGTTCGTTCTGTAAAGGGCGCACGCCGCAAGGATGGTTCTTACATCAAGTTCGACGAGAACGCAGCAGTAATCATCAAGGATGACAAGACACCCAGAGGAACCCGTATTTTTGGGCCGGTAGCAAGAGAGCTTCGTGAAAAGCAGTTCATGAAGATTGTATCTCTGGCTCCCGAAGTATTATAAGGAGGTGTCATATGTCCAGTTTAAAAATTAAAAAGGGTGATACCGTTAAGGTAATTGCCGGCAAGGATTGCAATACAGAGGGAAAAGTAATTTCCGTAGATGCCAAGAACGGTAAGGTGATTGTCGAGGGCGTTAACATGGTTACAAAGCATGCAAAACCCACTCAGGCTAATCCCAACGGCGGCATTGTTCAGAAAGAAGCTCCTATTGATATCTCAAACGTTATGCTTGTCTTCAAGGGCAAAGCAACCAGAGTTGGCTTCAAGATGGACGGCGACAAGAAGGTTCGTTTTGCAAAGGCAACCGGCGAAGTGATTGACTAATCAATAGGAAGGAGGAACAAAAAGTGGCTAGATTAAAAGATTTGTACTATGATGAAATCGTAGAAGCTATGACAAAGAAGTTTGGATATAAGAATGTTATGGAAGTTCCCAAGCTTGACAAGATTGTCATCAATATGGGTGTCGGTGAAGCAAAGGACAATGCCAAGGTTCTTGAGAGTGCAGTAGCTGATATGGAAGCAATTACAGGTCAGAAGGCAGTTCTCACCAAGGCTAAGAATTCCGTGGCAAACTTCAAGATTCGTGAAGGTATGGCTATCGGCTGTAAGACCACCCTGCGCGGCGATAAGATGTATGAGTTCCTTGATCGTCTTGTGAACCTGGCATTGCCTCGTGTACGTGACTTCAGAGGTGTCAACCCCAACGCATTCGACGGCAGAGGCAACTATGCTCTGGGTATCAAGGAGCAGTTCATCTTCCCCGAAATCGAGTACGATAAGATTGACAAGACCAGAGGTATGGATATCATCTTTGTTACCACTGCAAAGACCGATGAAGAAGCACGCGAGCTGTTGACCCTGTTCAACATGCCTTTCGCAAAACAATAAGGAGGTAAAATTCTCATGGCTAAGACATCAATGAGGATTAAACAGCAGCGCAAGCCCAAGTTCTCTACTCAGGCTTATACCCGTTGCAAGATTTGTGGTCGTCCCCACGCTTATTTAAGAAAATACGGCATTTGCAGAGTTTGCTTCCGCGAACTGGCATACAAGGGAGAAATTCCCGGTGTTAAGAAAGCAAGCTGGTAAGGAAGGAGGAAGAAAACAATGACAATGAGCGATCCTATTGCAGATATGCTTACAAGAATCCGTAATGCAAATACTGCTAAGCATGATACAGTTGATGTTCCCGCTTCCAAGATGAAGCTGTCTATCGCACAGATTCTTCTGGATGAGGGATATATAAGCAAATACGATATAATTGATGAAGGCAGCTTCAAGACAATTCATATTACCTTGAAGTACGGCGCTGACAAGAATGAGAAGATTATCTCCGGTATCAAGAGAATCTCCAAGCCCGGCTTACGTGTATATGCCGGCAAGGATGAGCTGCCCAGAGTACTCGGCGGTCTCGGCGTTGCCATCATTTCCACCAACCAGGGTGTTATCACCGACAAGAAAGCTCGCGAACTGCAAGTTGGAGGTGAGGTTTTAGCATTTGTGTGGTAAGCAAAAAAAATCAAGCACGAGCGAAGCGAAGTATTTGATTTTTGCGTCCACACATCGAGAAAACAAAGAGCTGCATTAGCAGCGACAGATGCGGAGCATCTGGTTTTCGAGATGGATTTGCTATAACCCTATTTTAGGTAACTATTGATTTATTAATATTATAGGAGGTACGGGCATGTCACGTATAGGTAGAATGCCAATCGCAATTCCTGCAGGTGTAACTGTGGAAGTTGCAGAAAATAACAAGGTGACCGTTAAGGGTCCCAAGGGTACTCTTGTGAGAGTTTTACCCGCTGAAATGGAAATTAAAGTGGAAGGCACCGAAGTGCTTGTAAGCAGACCCAATGACCTGAAGAAGATGAAGTCCCTTCACGGACTGACAAGAACTCTGATTCACAACATGGTAGTCGGTGTTACCGAAGGCTATGAGAAGAAGCTGGAGGTTAACGGTGTAGGTTACAGAGCTGCAAAGAGCGGCAAGAAGCTGACACTGAACCTTGGATATTCTCATCCCGTTGAGATGGAAGATCCCGAGGGCATCGAAACTGTAGTTGACGGACAGAACATCATCATCGTCAAGGGTATTGATAAAGAAAAAGTTGGCCAATTCGCAGCTGAAATCAGAGACAAGAGAAGACCTGAGCCTTATAAGGGCAAGGGTATCAAGTATGCCGATGAAACTATCAGACGTAAAGTTGGTAAGACCGGTAAGAAATAACAGATAAGGAGAGTATGAAGATGGTTAGCAAGGAATCAAGAAAAGAAGTTCGTGTTAAAAAGCACATGAGAATTCGTAACCGCTTCAGTGGTACTGCCGAGAGACCTCGTCTTGCAGTATTCAGAAGCAATAATCATATGTATGCTCAAATTATCGACGATACTGTTGGGAATACATTAGTATCCGCTTCCACGCTCGAGAAGGAAATCAAGAGCGAGCTGGAGAAAACCAATAACGTTGATGCAGCAGCATACCTGGGAACCGTCATTGCCAAGAGAGCAATTGAAAAAGGAATTAAGGAAGTTGTTTTTGACAGAGGCGGCTTTATATACCAGGGTAAGGTCGCAGCATTAGCTGAGGCAGCCAGAGAAGCTGGCCTGGAATTCTAGGAAAGGAAGAGGAATACACCATGAAACACACAATCATAGATGCAAGCCAGTTAGAGTTGAACGATAAGGTTGTTACCATTAAGCGTGTAACCAAGACTGTTAAAGGTGGACGTAACATGCGTTTCACTGCTCTGGTAGTAGTTGGTGACGGCAACGGCCATGTTGGTGCAGGTCTTGGCAAGGCTGTAGAAATTCCCGAAGCAATCCGCAAGGGAAAAGAAGATGCAATGAAGCATATCGTTGAGGTTGCATTGGATGAGAACAATTCCATTACCCATGATTACATCGGTAAGTATGGTTCTGCAAACGTTTTGCTGAAGAAGGCTCCCGAAGGTACCGGTATTATCGCAGGCGGTCCCGCACGTGTGGTATGTGAGCTTGCAGGTATCAAGAATATCCGTACCAAGTCTTTGGGTTCCAACAATAAGCAGAATGTTGTTCTGGCAACTATCACCGGCTTAAGCCAGCTGAAGGCTCCCGAAGAGGTAGCTAAGAGCCGTGGCAAGTCCGTTGAAGAAGTTTTAGCTTAAGAGCGGAAGGAGAACAACAATGGCAGATAAGAAGTTAAAGATTACTTTGGTAAAGTCCACCATCGGTGCTGTACCGAAGAATAAGGCAATCGTTGAATCTATGGGACTTCGCAAGATTGGCAGTTCCGTAATACTTCCTGATAATGATGCAACAAAAGGACAGATTCGTCAGGTTGGCCATTTATTGAAAGTAGAAGAAGCATAAGTCAAAGGAGGTGTTAGAAATGGAATTATCCAATTTAAGACCCGCAGAAGGTTCCAAGCATAGCGATAATTTTAGAAGAGGCCGTGGACATGGTTCAGGAAACGGCAAGACTGCAGGTAAAGGACACAAAGGTCAGAAGGCTCGTTCCGGAGCACCCAGACCCGGTTTTGAAGGTGGACAGATGCCTTTGTACAGACGTCTTCCCAAGAGAGGCTTTACCAACAGAAATACAAAGGAAATCGTTGCTATTAATCTGAGCGCTCTTGAGCGTTTTGAAGATGGCGCAACAGTAGATGTAAATGCGTTGGTCGAAGCTGGTGTTGTTAAGAATCCCAGAGATGGTGTCAAGATACTCGGAAACGGAGAACTTACCAAAAAGCTCAATGTCAAGGTAGACGCATTCAGTGCATCTGCAAAAGAAAAGATTGAGGCTCTTGGTGGAACAGCAGAGGTGATGTAATGTTTACAACACTGAAAAGCGCATTCAAAATTAAAGAGCTTAGGAATAAAATTTTATTTACTTTCGGCATGCTGGTTGTGATTCGTATCGGATCACAGCTGCCCGTGCCGGGGGTAGACGGAAATGTCTTCCGGCAGTGGTTTGAGAGTCAATCCAACGATGCGTTCAGTTTCTTTGATGCAATTACGGGTGGTTCCTTTATGAATATGTCCATATTGGCATTAGGTATCAACCCTTATATTACATCCTCCATCATTATGCAGCTGCTCACGATTGCTATCCCGAAGCTTGAGGAAATGCAGCGCGACGGCGAAGATGGAAGAAAAAAAATTGTAGCAATTACAAGATATGTGACAGTTGCTCTTGCGTTGATTCAGTCTACAGCTATGGCTATCAGCTTCGGCAGAGGTGGCTACCTGAGTCAGTACAATGCCCTGACTGTTATCTCGACGATTGCAACTTTAACCGCAGGAAGTGCATTCCTGATGTGGGTTGGTGAACGGATTACCGAGAAGGGTATCGGAAACGGTATTTCTATTGTCCTGGTAATTAACATTATTTCCAGACTGCCTGAAGATTTGGCTTCACTGTTTAACCAGTTCGTATTCGGAAAGGCACCCGCGACTGCAATCCTTGCAGCAGCTATCATTTTCGCAATCATCATTGCAATGGTGGTACTGGTTATTATTTTGAATGACGGTGTTCGTAGAATTCCGGTACAATATGCAAATAAAGTACAGGGAAGAAAGATGGTTGGCGGACAAACTTCAAACATACCGCTAAAGATTAATACCGCAGGCGTTATCCCTGTTATTTTTGCACAATCCCTGATGCAGTTCCCCATCATTATTTCATCCTTTGCGGGATATAAGGGAACCGGAGTGTGGAGTGAAATCTTAAAGTATTTGAATTCCGGTTATTGGTGCAATCCCAGCCAGATTAAGTATACTGTGGGATTACTGGTATATATTGCATTGATTGTGTTCTTTGCATATTTCTATACATCCATTACCTTTAATCCGCTGATGATTGCCGATAACATGAAGAAGCAGGGCGGCTTTATTCCCGGTATCAGACCCGGTAAGCCTACCAGCGATTATCTGAATAAGGTGCTCAATTACATTGTATTTATCGGAGCAATCGGTCTGACCGTTATTGCAGTGCTTCCCTACATCTTTAGCGGTGTATTCGGAGCTTCTGTATCCTTCGGTGGTACAAGTCTGATCATTATTGTCAGTGTTGTACTGGAGACTATGAAGCAGGTAGAATCTCAGATGCTTGTCAGAAACTACAAGGGATTTCTGGAGAAATAGGGAATTTGTTTTCCGTATATTAAATCGCGTGGGTTTTCCTGCGCGATTTTTTTATTTTATGTTGCAAACTTTGTTTAAAGTAGTTAAAATAGTGATGTTGGATTTTAATGGATGTTTATGCCCTCTGGATAGATAATTGGGCGGATTGGAGTAAAAATGAAGATTATCATGTTAGGTGCACCCGGCGCTGGAAAAGGTACCCAGGCTAAAATGATTGCAGAGAAATATCAAATTCCTCATGTTTCTACCGGAGATATCTTCCGTGCCAACATTAAAAACGGTACAGAGCTGGGAATGGAAGCAAAAAAGTATATGGATCAGGGACTGCTTGTCCCGGATGAACTGACCGTTAAGATTCTGCTGGACAGAGTTGCACAGGAGGATTGTGTAAACGGATATGTGCTTGACGGTTTCCCCAGAACAATTCCGCAGGCGGAAGTATTGGATGAGGCGCTTACCAAGCTGGGAGAAAAAATTGATTACGCGATTAATGTGGATGTACCGGACGAGAATATTGTCAGAAGAATGTCCGGCAGACGTGCCTGCTTAAAGTGTGGCGCAACATACCATATTGAGCATATTCCCCCCAAGCAGGAGGGCATTTGTGATTCTTGCGGAAGTGAGCTGGTACTTCGCGATGATGACAAGCCCGAGACCGTACAGAACCGTCTGAAGGTTTATCATGAGCAGACACAGCCTCTGATTGATTTCTATACCGCAAGAGGAGTTTTGAAGACTGTGGACGGAACTGTAGATATGAAGGAAGTATTTACAGCTATCACAGATATTCTGGGGTAAGGAAAATGAGCATTATAATAAAGAACGAACGGGAAATCGAATTGATTCGTGAATCCTGTAGATTATTGAGCATTGTACATAAGGAACTGGAAGAATTTATCAAGCCGGGGATCTCTACCAAGGATATTGATGTAATGGGAGACCAGCTGATTCGCAAGTTGGGGGGAATTCCCAACTTCCTGCACTATAACGGCTATCCGGCAAGCATCTGCGTGTCGGTCAATGATGAGGTAGTCCACGGTATCCCCACAAAGCATCGTATTTTACAGGAGGGGGATATCGTCAGCCTGGATGCCGGGATGATTTATAAGGGATATCATTCCGATGCTGCAAGAACCCATGGTGTGGGAAAAATTTCTCCTGAAGCGCAACAGTTGATTGACGTAACCAGACAAAGCTTTTTTGAAGGAATAAAAATGGCAAAAGCAGGAAATCATCTATATGATATTTCCAATGCCATTGCAGCTTACGTGAAGCCTTACGGCTACGGCATTGTCCGTGATTTGGTGGGACACGGCGTGGGAACCAAACTCCATGAGGATCCGCAGATTCCCAATTTTGCACAGATGCGGAGGGGACCAAAGCTTCGTCCGGGAATGACATTGGCGGTGGAACCGATGATTAATATGGGACGTCCCGATGTGGAATGGCTGGATGATGACTGGACGGTGGTGACAGAGGACGGTTCCCTGTCAGCTCACTATGAAAATACCATTCTCATTACAGAGGACGGTGAGCCGGAGATACTGACTCTTTAAATAAGGAAAAGAAATATGACGGGACAATTTGTAATCTCCAAGGCGGGTCATGATAAGGGAACAATTTATATGATTGTTGCCGAGGAGGAAGAATTCGTATATTTGTCGGACGGGCAGCTGAAGACCCCGGAAAATCCCAAAAAGAAAAACCGTAAACATGTCCAGCCCATAAACAGGATGGCGGACAGCGGTCTCTGTGAGAAACTCAATGACGGGAGAGCGGTACGCCCGGAAGAAATCAGATATGCAATCAGACAGTATTCAGAAAATCAAGTTAGCAAAATGTAGCGGAGGAAATGTATGTCTAAAAGTGATGTAATCGAAATTGAAGGAACAGTTGTGGAAAAGCTGCCCAACACCATGTTTCAGGTAGAACTGGAGAACGGGCACCGTGTTCTGGCACATATCAGCGGTAAATTGCGTCAGAATTTTATCAGGATTTTACCCGGTGACAAAGTGACACTGGAGCTTTCTCCTTATGACTTGAGTAAGGGACGTATTATCTGGAGAGACAAGTAATCGGAAAAACAGAAAAAATACAGAAAAGATATTGCATTTTGAAAAGTTCTGTGTTAAACTATAAAACGGTCTTTTTTGAAAGGAGGGTTTAACGTGAAGGTTAGATCATCAGTAAAACCGATTTGCGAAAAGTGCAAAATCATCAAGAGAAAAGGACGCATCAGAGTTATCTGCGAGAATCCGAAACACAAACAGAGACAGGGATAATCACCGCTTGTCAGGGCCTGAAATAGGACCGGAGCAAGTCAAGTGAGTTCTTGTCAGGTTTTTATGTGCGGCTGAACCAATGCCTGTGCGTCCGTAAACGGTGCGGCATTGATTATCATAGAACCTGGATGAGCTTACAGGAGATTACTTCTTGATACCACGACAAAAAGAATTTCTAAAATTATTAAGGACATAATTTAAGAAATTCTATGTTTTGTCGGGAAAAACGCATAGCGTTTTTCCGGGCGAAGTCAAATTTGTATTGTGGAAAGATCGGATAACAATCGTCCGATTGGGTGAAAGCCCCAATCAATTAGTAACAGAAACAGCACACAATTAACAGACCAACAGTGTGCAAAAGTGCATCGAAAACAGATGCAATGTACCGGAGAACGGTGCAAGTGTACCAGGAGATGGTACATAAGAAATGGAGGAAATGTAAATGGCTCGTATCGCAGGTGTTGACTTACCTAGAGAAAAACGAATTGAAATTGGTTTGACCTATGTCTACGGAATCGGCAGAGCTACTTCTAACAAGATTTTGGCAGAAGCTGGCGTAAATCCCGATACCAGAGTTAGGGACATTACCGATGACGAAGTGAAGAAGATTACCGAAGTTATTGAAAAGCTTGGCGTAATGGTAGAGGGTGATCTGAGACGTGAAGTTGCTCTGAATATCAAGAGACTTCAGGAAATCGGATGCTATCGCGGAATCCGTCATCGTAAGGGTCTGCCCGTTCGTGGTCAGAATACCAAGAACAATGCAAGAACCCGTAAGGGTCCTAAGCGTACCGTTGCAAACAAGAAAAAGTAATTGCGTAGCGGCGTAACTGTAAAAAGGAATTTTTGATTCCTATTAATGAGAAAGTAGGTTAGTTTAAAAATGGCGAAACAGGTTGCAAAAAAAGTAACGAAGAAGCGCGTTAAGAAAAACGTTGAACGCGGACAGGCACATATTCAGTCTTCTTTTAACAATACAATTGTTACACTGACTGACAGCGAGGGAAATGCTCTGAGCTGGGCAAGTGCCGGTGGTCTGGGATTTAGAGGTTCAAGGAAATCTACTCCATATGCTGCACAGATGGCAGCAGAAACAGCTACAAAGGCTGCTTTGGTACATGGATTGAAATCCGTAGATGTATTTGTAAAAGGTCCCGGTTCAGGACGCGAGGCTGCTATCAGAGCACTTTCTGCATGCGGACTTGAAGTTATCAGTATCTGTGACGTAACACCCGTTCCTCACAACGGATGCCGTCCTCCCAAGCGTAGAAGAGTCTAGTCTGGAGTTTGAAACAATATGTTGGAAGAAGGTACCGCGCTGCGGTATTGTAAACATCTGATTAAAGGAGAAAAAGTAAAATGGCAGTTAATCGCACACCCGTATTAAAGAGATGTCGTTCCCTGGGCCTTGAGCCTTCCTATCTGGGATACGATAAGAAATCTAACAGACAGAACGCAAGAGCAGGCAAGAAGGTAAGTGAGTATGGTCTGCAGCTTCGTGAGAAGCAGAAGGCAAAGTTCATTTACGGCGTTCTGGAGAAGCCTTTCAGAAACTATTATGAGAAGGCTGACAGAATGAAGGGAATGACCGGTGAGAATCTGATGGTTCTGCTGGAGAGCAGACTTGACAGCGTGGTTTTCAGAATGGGCTTTGCAAGAACAAGAAGAGAAGCAAGACAGGTTGTTGACCACAAGCATGTTCTTGTAAACGGCAAGGTAGTAAATATTCCTTCCTACCTGATTAAGGCCGGTGACGTTATCGAAATCAAAGAGAGTGCAAAGACCATGCAGAGATACAAGGATATCGCTGAAGTAACCGGCGGAAGACTTGTTCCTGAATGGATGGATGTTGACATTGACAACTTTAAGGGAACCATTAAGAATCTTCCTACCAGAGAGATGATTGATGTTCCTGTAGATGAGATGCTTATTGTCGAGTTGTACTCCAAGTAAGCCCTGCTTGCCTCTGAGGTCATATATTTCCCGCTTATGCGGCAAATATATGGCTTCGGAGTGCTTGTGTCTTTAACAAACATTCAAAAAGGAGGGTATTCGCAGTGTTTGATTTTGAAAGACCTAATATTGAGGTTGCTGAGATTTCAGAAGACAAGAAGTACGGCAAATTCGTGGTTGAGCCTTTGGAGAGAGGTTACGGTATTACTCTTGGTAATTCTCTGAGAAGAATCATGCTTTCTTCTTTGCCCGGTGCTGCAGTCAGCCAGATAAAGATTGAGGGTGTTCTGCATGAGTTCAGCTCTATTCCCGGTGTTAAGGAAGATGTGACAGAGATTATCATGAATATTAAGAGCCTCGCTATCAAGAACAACAGCGAGACCAATGAAGCAAAGACTGCTTATATTGAGTTTGAAGGCGAAGGCGTTGTGCATGCTTCCGATATTCAGGCAGATCAGGACATTGAGATTCTGAACCCGGATTTGGTAATTGCTACTCTGAGCGGCAAGGATGCAAAGCTTTACATGGAGCTGACCATTACAAGGGGACGCGGCTATGTAAGCGCTGACAAGAATAAGCATGATGATTTGCCTATCGGTGTAATTGCAGTAGATTCTATCTACACACCTGTTGAGAGAGTGAATGTGACTGTGGAAAATACCCGTGTAGGTCAGATTACCGATTATGATAAGCTGACACTTGATGTCTTCACAAACGGAACTTTGGTTCCCGATGAGGCGGTAAGCCTTGCAGCAAAGGTATTGAGTGAACATTTGAGCTTGTTCATCGATTTGTCCGAGAATGCCAAGACCGCAGAGGTTATGGTTGAGAAGGAAGACGATGAGAAGGAGAAGGTTCTCGAGATGAGCATTGACGAGCTGGAGCTTTCTGTTCGTTCTTACAATTGCTTGAAGAGAGCCGGTATCAACACCGTTGAAGAACTTTGCAACAAGACTTCAGAGGATATGATGAAGGTTCGTAATCTGGGCCGCAAGTCTCTGGAAGAGGTATTGGCAAAGTTAAAAGAGCTTGGACTTCAGCTGAATCCCAGCGAAGAGTAGGTGTTTTAATGAAGGATACCCGCGGATGGTAAATCCAAAGTGTTCATCTGTGGTTTATCTCTAGATGGCGTAAAACCAAACATCCGGTAAGTAAGTCCAAAGAGCGTGGCCGGATGTACCATGAAAAGAGAAAGGAAAGTTTAAGTCATGGCAAAGTACAGAAAACTCGGAAGAACATCTTCCCAGAGAAAAGCATTATTGAGAAATCAGGTAACTGCTCTGCTGAACAACGGCAAAATTGTTACCACCGAAGCTAAAGCTAAGGAAGTATCCAAAATCGCAGAAAGTCTGATTGCTCTGGCAGTGAAGGAAAAGGATAACTTCGAAATGGTTAAGGTTTCCGCAAAGGTTCCTGTAAAGGACAAGGACGGAAAGCGCGTAAAGGAAGTTGTTGACGGTAAGAAGGTTACCAAGTATGAGACTGTTGAGAAGGAAATCAAGAAGGATCTTCCTACCCGTTCTCATGCAAGACGTCAGATGCTGAAGGTTCTTTGTCCTGTTGTATCTGTTCCTACAGAAGCAGCAGGAAAGAAGAGAAACACCAAGGAAGTTGACCTGGTTGCTAAGCTTTTTGACGAGTATGCACCTAAGTATGCAGACCGTAAGGGTGGTTACACCAGAATCGTTAAGATTGGTCAGCGTAAGGGTGACGCAGCTATGGAAGTAGTTCTGGAGCTGGTTTAATTACATGTTAATGAGCGGAGCCGATGCGAATGCATCGGCTCTTTTCACGTAAAGGTATGATATGAAAAAGCTTTCTTACAATAAAGAAGATATCAAGACAACTTTGAATATGGCATGGCCGGCAATCCTGGAGTCTTTCTTTACTGCCTTTGCAGGGTTGGTGGATTCTCTGATGGTAAGCTCTCTTGGTGCATATGCGGTGGCAGCGGTTGGATTGACTACGCAGCCCAAATTTCTCGGACTGTCTGTTTTTATTGCAGCAAACGTTTCAATTTCAGCCCTGGTAGCAAGAAGAAAAGGGCAGAAAAAGCGAGAGGAAGCAAATCAAATATTTTCAACTTTCCTTGTATTTATCCTGATTTTGGCAATAATTATCAGTATTTTAATGGTGACCTTTGCGGACCCTATCATCCATCTCTGCGGATCGGAAGACACAACCCATGAAAGTGCTGTTGCTTATTTAAGGATTATTATGGGTGGCATGATTTTTAATGTGATTCAGATGGGAGTAAATGCTGCACAGAGAGGCGCCGGAAATACAAGAATTACCATGCGTACAAATCTGGTGTCAAACACAGTGAACATCATTGCTAATTATCTGCTGATTCAGGGAAATTTTGGTTTTCCTGCACTGGGTATCCGGGGAGCAGCTCTTGCTACTGTTCTCGGAACGGTAGTGTCAAGCATTATGAGTGTACATTCTGTCTGGAAAAAGGATAACTTTGTCAGTCTTCCCTTGATCTTTAAGAAGCGGATTAAGCCCGGTGTAGAGGCATTGAAGAGCATTATTAAAGTTGGATACAGCGTGTTTGCGGAACAGCTTCTCATGCGTATTGGTTTTATGCTGACGGCCATTATGGCAGCGGATCAGGGGACTGCAGCCATGGCAGCTCACCAGGTGGGTATGAACATTATGAGCCTGTCCTTTTCCTTCGGAGACGGATTGCAAGCCACTGCTGTGGCTTTAATTGGTTATAGTCTTGGAGCAAAACAGCCCGATAGGGCAAAAGAATACGGAAGAACATGCCGTATGATTGGCGGGGCTATATCGATAGTTTTGGCAGTGATTTATTTCTTCGGAGCCGGAACCCTGATGGAATTGTTTTTCAGGGAGAATGAGATTGTGGATATCGGAGTCAGTATCATGCATGTAATTATCTTTATTGTAGTGCTTCAAATTGCGCAGGTTATCTACATGGGGTGCCTGCGCGGCGCAGGTGATACGCTATATACAGCCGTCGCATCCACTGTCAGTGTAACCGTTATGCGTACTGTTGGGTCTTACCTGTTCGGCTATGTGTTCGGAATGGGCATTATCGGAATTTGGTTCGGTGTTGTAGCGGATCAGTTGTCCAGGTTCCTTTTTGCGACCATCCGCTTCAAGCAGGGCAAATGGATTAACATTAAGATATAGAAAATTGTGGCTTGCATGTTCAGGGTTTCAATGATTTGAGCCTGCATCATGCTACTATGGGATTCTTAGGGCATGGATTTTTGAAAATGCTGATAATCCTTAGAGTTGTTCCAGTTTCCGCCCCAGGTAAAGCCATGCTGTGTAAACAGCTTATAGCACAAATCATTTTCATCAATTTTATATGCAAAACCGACAGAACGGTCGGCATAACATTCGGCGGCAGCGGGAGATATTTTCTCGGTGCCGTCGCTTTCGTAAGTGACATAAGGATTGTAAAAAGGATTGATGTCAACAGCCAGACCGTAGGCATGTCTGGAGAGACGTGTGCTTTCCTCCAATGTACGATAATGAAAGCAGGAGGTGTTATTGTCCTCCATAGACGCCGTATCATCTCCGTCATACTCTTCAATCAGGAGCACTTTCTCCAGTTGATATTCGTTGCGATACAGTTCATAAAATATTTCTACCAAATCCTGTGCAATGTATTCATTACAGATGAGCTCCCCTTCTGCAGGATTACCGTCAAAATCATAGTGCCAAATGTGTACATAGCGAAGTTCATCCACAGAAATCTCCGGTTCGGGATTCTCCTCGGCAGGATAGGAAATTCCCGTAATGTACCGGCGAAGATTGTCTGAAATCTCTTCGTAATAGAAGCCTTCGGAATAGGTAACACGCGTCTGGGAAATTCCGTTCAGGGATGCACCGGTAAGCAGAGATATTGAATTTTCTCCGGAATTTTGCAAGTTTTCTGTCATACCATCGGAACTATCGGAGATATTTTCCTTTTGACCATCCGCAATGGTGGATGGTTCGGATGAATTTTCTGCATTTTCCGTTCCGTTTTGGCTTTCCGTAATCTCTTCGGAAGATTCGGTAGGGGTCTGAGATGTGTTGAGCCTTTCGTAGTCGGACAGGCTCATGGAATTATTATTCTGCATAACCCGCAGCAGGCCACCGGCTATAATCACAATGGCAGCGAGCAGAGCGAGCATTTGTAATATTTTAGATTTATTGTTCATTGGTTAATTCCTCTCTGTACAATAGAGTAACACGGGAAAAGTTTTTTGTAAATGTGGATTCGGGGTGGGAAAAGGTTGTAATTCCTTTTTTTATCTAATATAATAAGGGATATGTATTTAGTTGAAAATGAGAAAGAACAGAAACATTATGGGAATTATTAAAACAAAGGATTTGACATTTGAATATATCAGGCGTGACGAGGACGGAAACGTAGAGGGAATTACCACGGCTGTAGACAAAGTAAACCTTGATATCAAACAGGGGGATTTCATTGCCATACTGGGTCACAACGGTTCCGGCAAGTCCACACTTGCAAAGCATATGAACGCGATTTTGAATCCAACCGAGGGAACGGTATGGGTGGACGGCATGGATACCTCTGATGAGTCGCTTACCTGGAATATCAGGCAGACTGCAGGCATGGTATTTCAGAACCCGGACAACCAGATTATCGGACAGGTTGTGGAGGAGGATGTAGGCTTCGGACCTGAGAATATGGGTGTCCCGACGAAGGAAATCTGGGAGCGTGTGGAAGAAAGTCTGAAGGCGGTGGGTATGTATGAATATCGTAAGTATTCTCCCAACAAGCTCTCCGGAGGACAGAAACAGCGGGTATCCATTGCCGGTGTCCTTGCCATGCATCCGAAATGTATTGTGCTGGATGAGCCTACCGCAATGCTGGATCCCAGCGGAAGAAAGGAAGTAATTCGTGCGGTACGCGCGCTGAATGATGTGGAGGGAGTAACGGTTATCCTGATCACACATTATATGGAAGAAATTATCCATGCAAACAGGGTATTTGTCATGGATGAGGGAAAAATTGCAATGGAAGGGACTCCGAGGGAGATTTTTTCACAGGTGGAGCGCCTGAAGGAACTGCGGCTGGATGTTCCCCAGGTCACATTGTTGGCATATGAATTGAAAAAGCGGGGAGTGAAGCTTCCAGACGGAATCCTGACGATAAAGGAACTGGCGGATGCATTGACTGATTTGAAATGCAATACCGATACAGTAAAGTTAAGCAATTTATAAATAGAATGAGTCGGCAGCAGAGCAATATAATCTGCAATTGCCGGGAAGGTATATCAGAATGTCAATTATCTTAGATCACGTAAATTATATATACGGTTTGGATACCCCCCTTGCGGTTAAGGCATTGGACGATGTTTGTCTGCAGATTCCGGACGGGCAGTTCATCGGCATTATCGGCCATACCGGTTCCGGAAAATCCACGCTGGTGCAGCACTTAAATGGCTTAATGAAGGCTACCTCAGGCAGTATTTATTTTAACGGGGCGGATATTTATGACGAGGGATACAATATGAAGGAGCTGCGCAGTAAGGTTGGCTTGGTTTTTCAGTATCCCGAACACCAGCTGTTTGAAATCGATGTGTTCTCCGATGTATGTTTCGGTCCGAAAAATCTGGGACTTGACAAGAAGGAGACAGAGCTGAGAGCTTTTGATGCATTAAAGAAAGTTGGATTGCCGGATGAATTGTTTTATCAATCGCCCTTTGAACTTTCCGGCGGACAGAAGCGGAGAGTTGCCATTGCGGGAGTCCTTGCCATGAAGCCGGAAGTGTTGATTTTGGACGAGCCTACAGCCGGACTGGACCCCAAAGGCAGAGATGAAATCCTGCATCAGATAAAGAAACTGCAGACTGAAACGGGAATGACCATCATACTGGTGTCTCACAGTATGGAGGATGTGGCTGAGTACGTGGACAGAATTATTGTGATGAACAAGGGCAGGGTTATGTTCGATGATGTACCCCGGGAAGTGTTCAGACATTATCGTGAGTTGGAGGACGTTGGACTTGCTGCTCCCCAGGTTACTTATATTCTACATGAGTTGCAGAGCAGAGGGTTACATGTTGATGTGAATGCTACTACAATAGAAGAAGCTGTGGAAACCATTACCGGTGCACTGGCAGAAGCAGGAACAGTACGGTACAGGTGAAAAAAGGCAGAGCGGAGAGTGACCCTGCAGCAGCGGGGCATACATCCGATTGAGGAGATATATGCTTAGAGATATTACCTTAGGACAATATTATCAGACGGAATCAGTGATTCATAGACTGGATCCGAGAGTAAAGCTGGCAGGGACACTGCTGTTTATTATTTCACTTTTCTTTTTCCGAAATTTCATAGGATACCTGGTGGCAGCGCTTTTTTTGGCAATTGTAATTAAACTGTCTCATGTACCTTTTAGGTTTATGGTACGGGGGATGAAAGCAATAGTGTTTCTTTTACTGATTACGGTTGCATTTAATCTTTTTTTGACTCCGGGAGAGGCGCTTATCAGTTTCTGGAAGCTGACCATAACAAAAGAGGGATTAGAGATGGCGCTGACCATGGCGGTGAGACTGACCTTACTGATTATCGGTTCGTCTGTTATGACGCTTACAACCACACCCAATAATCTCACCGACGGCATGGAAAAGGGAATGCGCCCGTTGAAGGTGTTTCATGTGCCGGTACATGAGGTGGCAATGATGATGTCCATCGCACTGCGTTTTATTCCCATTTTGCTGGAGGAGACGGACAAAATTATGAAGGCACAGATTGCCAGAGGGGCCGATTTCGAAAGCGGTAATCTGATTCACAGGGCAAAAGCGCTGATACCCTTGCTGGTTCCGCTGTTTATTTCTGCATTCCGTCGTGCCAATGATTTGGCTATGGCTATGGAGGCAAGGTGTTATCGGGGCGGCGAAGGCAGAACAAAGATGAAACCGCTTGTCTATCAGAGAAGAGACGGACTTGCCTACTTATGTATTTTATTTTATCTTGTGACAGGAATCGGTCTGGGAAGACTGGCATTGTAGCAGTGCGGAAACAATTTTGACAGAAGCCGGACGGGAAAGGACAGGTGGCTATATGGCAAAGAAGCGCATCCGACTGATTGTGGCGTACGACGGCACCAACTATCACGGCTGGCAGATTCAAAACAACGGTATTACCGTTGAGGCGGAGTTGAACAGATGCCTGTCGGATTTACTGGGAGAATCGATTGAGGTTATCGGTGCAAGCCGCACGGATTCCGGAGTACATGCGCTGGGAAATGTGGCGGTGTTTGATACGGAGGCGCGTATGCCTGCGGAGAAAATTTCTTATGCCCTGAATCAGCGGCTGCCGGAGGATATCCGGATTCAAAAGTCGGAGGAGGTTGCCGCAGATTGGCATCCCAGATATTGTGAGAGTCGTAAGACCTATGAATATCGAATATACAGGGGCGAATTCCCTATGCCGGTAAAACGGCTGTATTCTTATTTTACTTATCGGCCTTTGAATGTGGAGAAAATGAAGAAGGCTGCAAAACACCTGGAAGGGGAACATGATTTTAAAAGCTTCTGCCAGACAGGAGCTCAGGTGGAAAGCACGGTGCGTACCGTCTACTCTGTGGATGTTGAGGAACAAGGTGCCGATCTGGTCATTCGCGTTTGCGGAAACGGATTCCTTTATAATATGGTAAGAATTATTGCCGGAACATTGATGGAGGTAGGGCAGGGAAAGAGAACCCCGGAATCCATGGCGGAGATTTTGGAGGCGAAGAATCGTTCTGCTGCAGGCCCCACTGCTCCCCCCTGCGGACTGACTCTGGTAAAGTACGAATTTTTTTAAAATAATCTTGACAGACCCAAGACGGTATAATATAATACTTGAATGTGTGACAGTGTTTCTATGCGCATAAAGCCAAAGCCCCGGCCATGCGCTGACAGATAGAAAACAACCTGTTCTGAGGAGATTTTTGAACGTAGCCGGACATCTGCGGTCAAGGTCAGAGACAGAACGCAAATCCGGAGCTGCTGAAACTGGTCCGGTACAAAAGTCGAAATAGTAATATGGAGGGAATATCATGAAAACATTTATGGCAAGTCCTGCTACCATCGATAGAAAGTGGTATGTGGTAGACGCTACTGATATGACTCTTGGACGCCTTGCTTCTGAGGTTGCCAAGGTTTTGAGAGGAAAGAATAAGCCTATCTTTACTCCTCACATTGACACGGGCGATTATGTAATCGTTATCAATGCAGAGAAGATTAGTGTTACCGGCAAAAAGCTGGATCAGAAGGTATATCATCATCATTCCGACTATGTAGGCGGCATGAAGGAAGCTACCTTGAGAGAGAAATTAAACAAGAAGCCTGAGGAAGTTATCGAACTGGCAGTAAAGGGTATGCTTCCCAAGGGACCTTTAGGAAGACAGATGTACACAAAGCTGTTTGTATACGCAGGACCTGACCACAAGCATGCGGCTCAAAAGCCTGAAGTACTGACATTCTAAAGGATAGGAGGAGAATAAATCATGGCTAAGACTGAAAAGTACTACGGTACAGGTAGAAGAAAGAAATCCATCGCAAGAGTATATTTAGTACCCGGTAAAGGCGATGTTACCATTAATAAGAGAAACATGGATGAGTACTTCGGACTGGAGACTCTGAAGGTTATCGTTCGTCAGCCTTTAACCCTTACCGAGACCGCTGACAAGTTTGATGTTATTGTTAACGTAAAGGGCGGCGGATATACCGGTCAGGCCGGTGCTATCAGACATGGTATTGCAAGAGCACTACTTCAGGTAGATGCTGATTACAGACCCGCTCTGAAGAAGGCAGGTTTCCTGACCAGAGACCCTCGTATGAAGGAAAGAAAGAAGTACGGCTTGAAAGCAGCAAGACGTGCACCTCAGTTCTCAAAGAGATAATTATTTTACAGAAGACTTTCTTATCTCAAAAGAGATTTTCTATTCAAGTATCTGTTATCCCGGAAGTCGATGGCTTCCGGGATTTTTATTCAGTACCGAGTCAGGTACATATAACTCTCTTTTTTGTTATTTCATTCTACTCGCAGGCTGATTGAACTGCCTACGGTTGAGTTTTTCTGATTTGTTATTTAGGACCGTAGATAGGAAGAGCGGCCTACGGTCGGATTCTTGTTAATGTCAAAAAGGACCGTAGATAGGAAGAGCGGCCTACGGTCGGATTCTTGTTAATGTCAAAAAGGACCGTAGATAGTAGGAGCGGCCTACGGTCGGATTCTTGTTAATGTCAAAAAGGACCGTAGATAGGAGGAGCGGTCTACGGTCGGATTCTTGTTAATGTCAAAGAGGACCGTAGATAGTAGGAGCGGCCTACGGTCGGATTCTTGTTAATGTCAAAGAGGACCGTAGATAGTAGGAGCGGGCTACGGTC
>JALEIR010000037.1 GCA_022769665.1 Lachnospiraceae bacterium
TTAAATACAAAAATATATGGACATTTTTGTATCCACCTAAGCGGAACCCGACTCCGCTCATTACTATCTTCTCTAAAAATTGGTACCTCTATAAGCTTTGATAATATATATAGGAACATAAAAATAATGTCAAATAACACCATACCAATAAGAGCGATGCCAAAACCCAATTGCTGCCATTGCGCTTCATGTATATTCGACAAAGCACTTGAGAAAATAGATGTGCCACCAAAAAAGACTATTACTATTGCTGTAAATATCCCTAAAATAGAAACGAATTGTGAATATATATTTTTCACTTTTCTCTTTGTCTTTTGAGTTTCTTTTTTCAACTCGTTTGTTTTACTCTCGGCCTCACCAAATTTGTTTTCAAATTCTGCCACTGTTTGTGACAGAGAAATATCTTGTTCTTTTAATAACTTCATGCTATCATGCCTAAAATCTGTTATTATCATATTTAGATTATCTAAACTCTTTTGTTGGTCAAGTAAGCGTACATATTCCAACATAATGTGGTCATAAAATTTTTGAATTCCCTTTTTTACAAGATTGTCATTTTTATGTGTTTTGTTCACAATGATATTTCTCAAACTTTCCACATTTGTAGCAAGATTTATTAAATTCTGTTCATCTCTTTCAACTTCTTTCCAATGAGTATATATTTCTGCAGATATGTTATAGTACGAGTGTCTGTAATTATTGTGATAACATTCAGACAAATACATTGCCATATCTGCAAACCTTTCCGAATCAATTTCTTGCATATTACTATCCATCATATATCTGATGAACTCATTTATCTTTCCTGATACCTCTGAATCATTGAGTTCATTAGATATATTTTTATCCGAATTATCCCCCTGTACTTCTCCGTCCAAAAAAACATTATCTTTATCTACCATCTACTCCCCCTATCTAGTGTGCCGAATATGCATATGCTTTTATCAATTTTTCAGGGATGGGAACACGTCGCCCTACATATACCTGTTTCCAAGGGCTTCCCTCTTTATGACTTCTTTGCACCAAATCCCATACATCCAAACTGATACATACAGAAATAATATTTTTACATAAACTCTCTTCTTCATTGCTAAACACATTATATACATCACTATATATATTACAAATTTTTGTAGCACCATAACTGTTGAACCGATAGTAAATCGACGGAACAACCGGCCCATATTCCCATGCTTCAAATTGTTCCTCCGTAAAACAAGCGTTATGATAATTTCTATAAAAATTAAGTTGAATATAATATAAAATTTTCTGTAATTGTAAATTAGAAATAGGCTTATTTATTCTTGTACAATAATCAATGACATATTTAGCAACAGTCATAACATCTCTCATAAGACATATACCTCCATTTCAAAATCTTCCCTTATCCTATACAATTTATAAATAAATGACTTAAAAATATAGAATCAATAAGACGGCAAAAGAATTGTTCCTCCTGAAATATCGGACGCTATAGCTAAAGAATATATACTTTTATTTGATAATATCATATTGTATTACTTAGTGCAACCGTTTTCTGCTCAACAATCAAGGAATTAAAGAATCACCCTTTCGGAACCGATATATACTTTAGAACCAAAAATACAAAACCCTTCAAACAGGAGTCAAAATATGCCCCAAAAAATTATTGCAATTTTCACATTGTCCGCAGTTATTCTCTCCGCCGCAGCATGCGGCAGACCCTCTGAGATATCAGAATCCACCACCGCAGGTGAGACAACCCTGTCTTCCGAAAGTCTGCCGGCTTCCGAGCCGGAATCTGCACCAGTCACACTCTTACCGGAAGAAATGACAGAAGAACAGCTCCGCAGTGCACTGTCCGCGTTAGGAACATCCGACGACGATAACCTTCAAAAACCGGTTTTCTACCGGGAACTGCGTGCAAGAGATGCCCTAAGCGAAGCGGATTATACCGACTGGGCCGAAATCAGCGGTCAGCTTGGCGATCAGACAACACAAAGAGAAATACTTTTTGAACTGTATTACCTGTATCCTACCGTACTGCACGCACAGCAGCTTGGTCAAACAATTTTCCGCATCACCTCAGAGACTCCGGAAATGCTCTCCCTTGCCGAAGAAGCAGTGCAGACCTTGTCAAAAGAATCACCGGACGACTTTATGACGTTGGTTCATTCCGAGCAATGGAAGCAGCTCTTTTGGTTGGCCGGCGGTGCCGTAACCGATAAAGCATTCTTTGATTCACCCGAAGGACAGGTACGTATCAGTTCCGATGCTTTGGGAACAGAAATTTCCATTCTCTCCGGAGAAGAGCTGCATTTTATCAGGTGTGATGAAACAGGATGCCTTTCTTTTTCCGGCGATTGGCGTGACCAGTCGTTTCAGGGAGAATGTAAGGCTTCCTTCTATGACACCTCAGGCAACCTGACTCAGCAAATGGAAGCCCTGTTGGAAAACGGTGCAGCTGCCGATTCCGTAAAAATCGTATTCAAGAAAAAGGAATACATCGGAAAACCCGAAGCCTTTCAGTCCGTCACATGGGATTATTGGGAGGTAGATTGATGAAATTTCGAAAAAAACATAAAATCTTTTCCCTTTTGTTTTGTATGATACTATGCCCTGTTCTGCTTTTCGGTGCACTTCCTCTTTCCTCCGCTTCCGTCCAAGCTGCCACAGGGCGTACCGGAGACATTGCGAATCTGGTTATTTTTGCAAAAATGCAGGGAGACACACAGGATTTTTATAATGCGGTATACAACAGCGGCACATGGGTGAACGACAATTGTGAGAATCTGTTAAAAATGTTTGATGGCGGAAATCTTGCCGTTCCCTCCGCCGGTGATAATTCCTTCTCAAACTATATCCATGCAATCACAGAAGGCAAAATCACCGTCCATAATGTTTTTCCGCAAGTATATACGGCATCAGACGGCACATCAAACATAGACGCCTTTACACTGTCCCAATCTCAATATGATTCAGATATGCAGATTGTGTCCGAGATTATTGCAGCCTTGAACAATGGGACAATCGCCCTGGATTCTTCCGTCAGGCTGGATTATCAGACAGAGGGAATTCTGGACAATCTGGTCATTATCATTCAGGGGAATCAAATCAACGGCAATACCCATGCCTATTCTTCCCAATACGGCGGGACTGATTCCTTCAACGGACTCAAGGTATACAGCTTTAATGCAATCCCTTCTTCCATGCTGATAACGGAGGATGCATCGATTCACGTGGGACCTGAACAAGGTGTACTGGCCCATGAATTCCTGCATACCCTGGGGTTGCCGGACCTATATCGATATTCCGGCAGCGGAGAGCCGGTGGGCATTTGGGATATTATGGCTGCCAATGACAGCCGCCTGCAATATCCCCTTTCCTATCTTCGTTACCGGGAAGGCTGGCTCGAGGGAAGCTATATCACGGAACCCGGCGAATACACACTGACCGCGGTTTCAAAATCGGGCGGCAACAAACTGTTTCTGATCAAAACACCTCTTCCGGAGGCTGATTCCGAGACTATCTGTCTTGAATTCCGCATAAAAGGAAACCAGTATCAGGAACCCTTTGAGGGCTGCCTGCCGGACGAAGACGGTCTGATTATGTACCGGATCAATGACAGTGTTGAGAACCTCACAAACAGTCTGGGTCAGAACTACATCTACGTATACCGCCCCGATGTAACAACACAGGAAGACGGAACAGATACCGACTCAAACGGTATCAACCTCAGCAGAAAAGCAGCTCTTCACGCAGCAAACGGCGAAACCTCCTACGGTAGCACAGATTTGTCCGCTGCTTACACAGAAAATACACTGTATTACTCGGACGGGCAAAACAGCGGAATTCAGATCAGCGGCCTTACCCTCTCGGAAGACGGAAACAGTGTCACCTTCCGTGTTTCATTTGCCGATTATACACAATATGAAAACTGGGAAACCTGCGGCGGAAATGTCAGCCAAAATGTATCCGGTGACCCCGATTTTTATATAGATCCGGCAACCGGAAACCTGTACCTGGCATATCTCGAAGGAGAGAACAGCACCTACCGGATCAGCGTCAAAACTTGGAATACGACATCCCAAGACTGGGAACAGGTAGGAACAACCATCTCCGATACAAGCAATGCCGGATTCCCCCGAATCACAGTTTGTCAGGGGGAAGTCTTTCTGGCAGGGCAAAACGCTTCCGGCTCCCTTATCTTTTATCAACTGACCGGGGATACTTGGAATCCTATCGCCGTACCGGGAGTCGATTATGCCAACAGTGTGCAGCTTATATCAGACGGCTCCAACCTTTACGCTGCCTGGGAACAGGCCGAAGGAACAAACACGGTACGGCTGGTGCTTTACGATGTCAAAAATGCCCGCATTCTTGACAATACTATGACGACGGGCTACTCCTTCTGCAATCCCAAGATTTGTAAGCAGGGAAATCTGCTTTACATGCTATGGAGCGCGTTTTCCGGCGGACAGACAGCCTTGTCAAGTTTCGACTTAAGTACCGGCGTATGGAGTACCGTTCACCTTTATCAGAATATTACATTGGCAAATACCTTCGATATACAACAGTCGGATGGAAAATTATATATGTTTCTCGGTGCTTCGGGGAAAAGCCCTCTTGTATCCGTCTATGACGGAGCACTCTGTACGGAACAGCAGGTGTCAGATACCACAAGCTATTACGGAGGTTCTCTGGAAGTCATATCCAATCAGATATATGTGACTTATCAGGACAACACGACAGGAAAGACAGAAATGCTCTGCCGGGAAGAGTCCGGTTTCTCCGTCTGCTTCGAAAATCTGGGTAATCACTTGCAGTACCTGGACACCTGCAGCTACGGAGACACCATCTACATAGCGACCAAGCCACAAGGCGTGAATTCCGTTGTTGTGAGGAGTAAGACTCTCTCCGGCGCCGCTTCGACACCTACTCCCACGCCAACACCGACACCAACGCCGACTCCTACTCCCACGCCGACTCCTACTCCCACGCCAACGCCAACACCTACGTCGACGCCAACGCCGACCCCGACTCCCACGCCAACGCCAACCGTCCCGGTTCTACGTCTGACTCCCCCCGTGGGCTATACCGATTCCCATATCTATATAGACGGCGTTCCTTACGAAGCAGCCGCAGAAAACGGCACGTTTGCCCTTACCCTGCCGAATACGGAAGGTAAAACAGCTGTCATGTACCGATATAACAGCAATCAGGTCCCTGTGGGAATGTATGTCTGGAAGCTGACTTACAACAATAACGTATGTACAGCTATCCCCCTGCCGGGGCTTGAAGATTTGATCAGCTATCACGGTTTTTCCATCCGTGTACAGGCACCTGCCGGAATCCGATTTAAGTCCGGAATAGACGCTGAAACCAAGCGCAGATTAATCGAAGGCAATGTGGACGGATATCATCTGACAGAATACGGTACTCTGTTTATCACAGAAGCAAACATGCAGCATTATCCATTTGTCAAAGGTGGCACAAAGGTTGGCGGCGGCCGCTCCTACTGGACGGAAAACGGAGTCGTCAATGATAAGGTCTTCGAGACTGTCGGCGGCAGAAACCGCTTTGCATCAGTCTTAATCAACCTGTCTCCCGGACAATATGCTACCAACATAGCCTTCCGGGGTTACATCATACTGGAAGATGCCTCCGATACCATCATCGTTTACGGTCCTCCCGTCAGCAGAAGTATATACACTGTAGCAAAACAGATTCTGAACAAGGGAGAATTTGCTCCCGGTACAAACGGATACACTTATGTTAGTGATATTGTTAACACAGTAGAAGGAAAATGAAAGGAGACCAAATAAAGTGAAAAAGAAATTAGTACACATCAGTCTTAATTGCTGTTTCTTTTTACTGGGATTTCTCTGTTGTATGCTTTGGGGAAAGCTCCTTAAGCAGGCAGAACCGGCAGACACAGATTATACCGCAGAAAATATCATCCACGAAGAGGTCAATTATGATTCGATGCTTGCAGAAGCCCGGTTGGAGGTAAAATCAGACACCCTGTCCCGAATCTCGGTACGGGTTCGAAATGATATTGTAGAATGGTTTGACGGCACTCGTTGGAACGAGGTTCAAACCGTTGAAGAATTACGGGCAGGCGACTCCATTCAACTTGGCAAAGACAACGCAGCTCTTTTAGAGCAACAGCTTCTGGAAGAGCGCCGTGCCGAAAGTGAACAAACCGGTAACTCCATCCTTCAAGCTGCGGAGGCATGTATGGAATCCGCAACACCGAAAAAGCAGCCTAAGCCTACCACCCCTACAACTACCGCTCCCAAAGAGCAAGTTACGGATTCATCAGTCGAATCCCCGACCGGCAATTCTCAAACCGAACAGCAACCCACCGCGCCATCTTCTCAGCCTACGCCCCCGGATAACAATATTTCTGATAGTGGAAATGCCGGCGGCAGTTCCGGAACACCTGACACCGACGGTACTGCAACGCCTCCCGACAGCAGTGACACCTCAACCGGAGACGGAGAAAATATGGAGTGGAGCGACGATTACCTATAAAATCCGCCGTTTACAAATGGGAGCTTGGTTATGCCAAGCTCCCATTGCTTTTGTATTACCCTCTCGTCCAGTATTCTTCCATATATTTATTAGCTTCATCCTCTTTCAAGGAAAATTTCACCATTATCTTTTCTAATGTATCCTGCTTCGCTACACCCAGCTCGGCACATGACTCAATCATTAAGCCGATAGATTGCTGTATTCCCTGACTAATTCCCTGCTTAATTCCATCCTGCATCCCCAACTCGTATTCATCCGCTTTGATTGCCTTCAGGGTCTCCTCCTCGTTATACTCAAATATACTCACAGGTATCACCTCCGACTTATTCTTTCGAAGAAATTCAGCTAATATTCCACGTTCTATGCACTCATCTACCGCGCAGGGAACTGCCTCCTCAATGGGCACTTCTTCTGCATATTTTCGCACGCAGTCAACATACAGCATATACTCTTTGAGTATCCGGCACTGTTCCTTTAATTTCTCATTGTTTCCCTCGTTGATATTCAACACCTGGACTTTCAACTCCAACTGCGGGTCAGCCTTGTCTGTTTCATATGCTTCCGACAACCGCAATTCGGATTTCTCCGGAAAATACCCTGCTCCGTTGTAAAACACCACAAACCGGGGCGCAGGAAGCGGAATTCTCTTTCTCCTATATAGGGAATCACCTCCGGTCAGTTTCTCATACTCCTTCGCTACATACTGCAGGAAACGGAGCGGCATGTTAGAATTCACCGTAGATTGATGTTCATACAGATACAGATGAAAGTCCGCGAGAAATGCAAGATCATTTTTCATATTCATATAAACCGCATTTTCCAGTGTAACGATCTGCAGCTCCTCCGGATTTGAATAGTCCGAACCATTCATTGCATTATACAGGCTCAGAAGTTCTTTTTTCTCCCGAAACAACATCCGGAAAACCGTGTCTTTATAAGTCCGGTTCCCCTTTACGCTTTTTACATTTTCATTCATTTGTTCCTCTCTTTCTCATAGGACATGTAGAAAGAAGAAACACTTTCCCTGCCTGTTTCGTCTTCTCTTATCCTATGCTCAATTAATATTTGAATTTAAAGCATAGAATTCGCGCAGACCAAAACAGAATTGTTCTGACAGGAGATAGAAACCTTAGGTCGAAGAATATATGCTTTGAAAAGATTATATCAAAATGCTTTAAAATATGCAAATATATTCTGCACTTTTATAATATTCTGCACTATACCGCTTTTGGATATTCTGTTTGGATAGGAGTGGAGCGACGACTACCTATAAAATTCCTCCAACCGGCCCTCTCTGTCAACGGTATGATTATACACCAGCATGCGGTATTCCCGAATGCATTCCGCGTACTCATTGCTTCCGGCTGCAAACAACTGTCCGTCCGCCGTCCTTATCCCAATACTGCTGACAACGGGAAGCTGCTCATACTGCCGTAAAACATACTGCTGATAATCACTCAAGGACAATCCCGCGCTCTGCATTGTCAATGCAGCCAGATAATTCAGACTGACATCCCCCGCATCATAGCTCTCAGTCTCGTAATTGTGCCATATGATAAAGGGAGTTTTGTACTGATTCATTCTCTGCTCCGGATCCCACGCGCCTACCGGCTGCCCTGTCACATATTCATAAAATCCGTCCTCCAGCCGAGGCTGATGATCCCCAAACAATACAACGATAACAGGCTCCTCATATTCCGAGAAATAATCAAGCAGTCCCTTCAGCGCCTCATCGCTGGCTTTCATCAGCGTCAGATATTGCTCCGCTTGGGGGAAGCGTCCCCGGGCATCGCCTGCCAACTGAACCGTTGCCGGGAACTCATCATTGTCAAAAGTATATCCGCCATGATTCTGCATAGTTATGTTAAAGAACATCTGCGGTTTTCCGCCCTTATTCTGCTCAAAGTAATCTATGATATACCCGTAATCCGCCTCATCACTGACGTAGCGTCTCACGGTATCCAATTCCTGTTCCAGGTTGTCCAGAAAAACAATCCTGTCAAACTGCATGGAGCGGTAAACCTGCGTGCGGTTCCAGCCGCTGGCATAATAAGGATGAAACGCCGTGGTCTCATACCCCTGCTCCTTTAATACAGAGACCATACCGGGATATGCATCCTCGCTGTGAAAATATCTGTTATAAGGGATGGTTCCCGGAAAAGCGCCCAAAGAGTCGGATGTCAAAAATTCATATTCAGAATTCGCCGTATTGCCACCCAGCACGGAAACATTCGCCCATCCGCGGATTACATTTTCATCCAATGAATCCCAGAATTCCAAGACAGGCTCTGTGGTTTCAAAGCTTCCCAGTACCCTGAGATCAGAAAAGGCCTCATTCATAATCACGACGATATGAGGCTTACTCCCGGACAAGGTCTCCGCCGCTTCCAAATTGTCTCCCACAGTACCGGAAAACCTGTTTACGATGTCCGTAACCGTATCTTCCGAATAACCCTCCGGCAAAGCGTTAGAGCTTCCCATGACTTCCGCCAGCAGAGTTGCAAGATATGTGTCCTGCGTAAACTGCTGAGTCTCCGCATATACTTTACCGAAATCGCACACCTGCAGAGTCACGCACCCGGCCGCAACCACCACCGTTCCGGCGATACTGACCGGATTCCAGTGCTTACATTTCAAGGCTGTTTTTCCGTTCTCTTCCTTCAGCGCCAATCGCCACACAATGTACCAGATCACCAAATCCAATACGGCAACAATCAGCAGAAGGCTTGGCGTAAAATCATAATTTCCCACCACATTTGCAGCAGTCCTAGCCGCCTTGATATCCGACAACTGAAAAGGCGCTCCCCGGAACTTTACCAGATAGTAATTGGCCGTTCCCAAAATACCAATGACCAGATTCCCCAATCCTACTGCCGTCACAGCCTTGCCGCTGAGAATATAAAATATCCAAAACAGAGCCACACCCAGAAACAGATTCACAATCTGCACCACGGTTACCTGTGTCAACGTCAGGTAAAAGGTACCACAGGTCATAAAGCCCAGCACAATCGCGCCATGAATGCCGCTCCAAAAGACAAGATAACTGTCCCGCAGCGCAAGCATAAGCCTGTAGCCTTTGCCTGCCTCCTGCTTTTGCTCTTCCTTTCGAAGCAGATACTTGGAAATACAGAGCAGAGCGATACCTGCCAAAGATATCGCCCCGTAAAAAGCTACTGTCTGATAGACCGTAAGCAAGTACAGCTTACGCAAAAAAAACAGTAAAACAATCTGAAACGCGGCATAGATACAAGCCGCAAAGGAACCAAATTTTGCTTTCTTATTCATCCTTATAAACCTTCTTGTCCGACTGGGTAATATCCATTCCCATCTGAACTTCAATAACATTCATATCCGTATCGGCAATCAGAGTATGCTTACAGCCCACCGGCAGCCTAACCACATCTCCGGTCTGAATCTGCGTTTCCACTCCGTCTACAACCGCCCTTCCCTTGCCTTCAATCACCGTCCAAACCTCGTCGCGGTGTTCATGACTATGATATTTCATCCGATTTCCGGCACGAAGGGTTACCTTGATGGTCATAGATCCTGACTGTGCATCAATTACCGTATAAGTACCCCAGGATTTCTCTGCAAATCTGACATCCTCGCTTATCTTCTCTACATAAGGCTTCATATACCCGCTCTGTTCCTTGTCCGCAACAAGTATACCATCACAGCTGGCAGCGATGACCATATCTTTACATCCCATGCAAAGAATCGGAATATCCAGCTCGTTTACCACATTCACATTACTGCAGGTATCGTCGATTGTAGCATTACCCTTGGTCACATCCGACATTACCTCAGCCATCATATTCCAGGTTCCCACATCCTTCCAGTCCCCTGCAAAGCGCAGCACCTGAATACTGGGCTCCTTCTCCACAACCGCATAGTCGAAGCTGATTTTTTCCAGCTGATCATATTTTGAGAATAAATCCTGATAATCCCCAAAATCAATCATGCTGTGAGCCTTCTCCATCAGGTAGCCAAGTTTAAACGCAAAGACACCTGCATTCCACAAAGCTCCCTGCTCGATATACTTTTTCGCAGTCTCCTCATCAGGCTTCTCCTTAAATTCCTTTACCGGGCTGACACTGTCAGCTGACACAGGAATAATGTACCCATACTTCTCACTGGGATAGGTAGGTTCAATACCCATTAAAGTAATATTCGCTGCCCCCTGTTCTACAAGACGCCCCAGCTCCTTGACCGACTCGTAATAAGCATCTGACACATAAGGGTCAACCGGGCAAACTGCCACAGCTTCCTCGTCGTTGATTCCCTTTACATCATGCAGATATGCCGCCGCCAGGGCAATGGCAGGGAAAGTATCTCTTCTGCAGGGCTCTACACATACAGACACCTTGTCCCCCAGCTGATTATGA
>JALEIR010000047.1 GCA_022769665.1 Lachnospiraceae bacterium
TAAGGATTACCCTGAATATGACGGGCCAAAAGAATCGGACTTATATCCTGCAACGCTTAATCAGTATCAGAATTTTCCGGTCTGGCTGATAGAGAACTTTACGGAAGAAGAATTGAACTATGTGTTAGCTCAACTAAAAAAGGCTGGATGTTCGTATGAAGTTTCTGGAAGAAAACTCACCGCTTGGAGCGAATCACCCGGCGGTAAAGCAGTACAACAAGTGTATGCGTGGTGCAGGCGATACGGTCCGTTCCATTATTATCAGTGCCAACTCAAGACTTGCTTTTCTTGAAAATAAGCAGGTACTAAGACTTTTATCCAAGGATGAGCTAAACCTTGCTGATATCGGTATTGGTGTAAACGGGGATGGGGAGACAAAGACAGCGCTGTTCTGTGTCATACCGGATAGTGATAAAGCGTGGGGAATATCAGTATCCCCGGTGTGCTGGTGATGTACTTTGGAATGATTGTATATCAGTGGGATAAGTATCAGACGTATACATAAGCAAATCGGTGTGGAGCAGGTACCAATTTCAAGAAATGAGCTGGGAAAAACACAAGCCTCTCCACCATTTTTGAAGAGTGTATATTCGTATGCCAGTCAGCCTTTTTTCTTGTATTTGCGGGGGCTGCAACCATATCGCATACGAAAGCATTTACAAAAATAGCTGAAATCATTAAATCCACATCTAAGTGCTATTTCACTTACCGAAAGTGACTCATCAAACAGCATTTGGATACTATGATTTAAACGGATTTTTATCAGCATATTAATTGGAGTTGTATGCATATACTGGCTAAACAGTTTTGAAAAATAGCTCTGGCTTAAGTTTACTCTTGCAGCTAAATCAGCTACCGTAATATGCTCAAAATAATGCTCCTCCAGATATTCAAGAGTGTCTTTCAACAGGAATG
The DNA here is from genome assembly GCA_022769665.1 of Lachnospiraceae bacterium. Classification (GTDB taxonomy): domain Bacteria; phylum Bacillota; class Clostridia; order Lachnospirales; family Lachnospiraceae; genus Acetatifactor. Next base: position 916 of record JALEIR010000047.1, read on the forward strand.
CCGCTTTATTTATCGGGGGAGCTAGAAGTGTTTCTGAATTTGTATATATATGATACCACAACTCGAGAAGTGCTGACTGACATAGTAACTCGGTATTTTCTGAAAAATATAACGTTTTTATTTTGTCTGTAAGCCGTAAAATGTCAGAGTGCCAGATTTTGCTGCCATCCATTATTGGCGTAATTCGTTTCTTTTCCAGGAGAATAGGGCTGATATACTTGGTATAAATGATATGTTCTCTGTCTGCCTCTAAAAATTGTGGGAGAAAGACTAACGAATAGAAGGAGGCTTCACAATTTTGATTGTCGGAAGCAGCAAGGTGGATTTTATTAGGAGGTATAAAGATACAATCTCCCTGCTTTACGGCATATTCATTGCCTTCAATATAAAATAATCCGCTACCCTTGGTAATGACAGTAATTTCAATCTCGGGATGTACATGAGGATAGAGAGATAATCCGTTTTCGCAATAGGATTCATGAACCTGAAATGGATAGTTTGGTGTCCCATGAGGAACGTCTTGGTGTAATTTCATATTTGACCTCTAAAATAACAGAATAATCATATTTTTCGATATTATTATAATAGAAACACATGAGATAAGGCAAGTATTATTATATTTGTAAAGGAGAGCTTCATATATCTGTTACGGATACTCAATGTGAAGCCAAGGTGCAAAATAATAGTAACTGGAGGTCATGGAAAGCTTATGGAAATTAGTATTGTAAATAATATGATTCATTTTATGCGCGAGGGTGAAATCGGGACTATTAGTGCCATTAAAGAGGGCTGTATACGATTTAAGGCTACAGCTTCTATGAAATTATCTGATGAAAACTGGACACTTCTGCCGGATACAGATTGCAATGCTCATGCCTGGCAGGAGGGAAATGTAACGTTTTTACAGACCGGAAATCTGAAATTGAGAATGGAAGAGAACGGGAGCGTCTCGTACTGGTCAAAAGACAAGTTACTGATTCGAGAGCAGCCTGAGCAGACATTTGGGTTTGGGTATAGAAATTACCGCAGCATTGGAAGCGGTTTGTGGAAGATTCGCGTGACTTTCGAGGCAAATGAACAGGAACAGTTTTATGGACTGGGCCATGAAAGAATGAATGTATTTAGTAAGAAAGGCTGTACCGTTGATTTGCGACATTTAAATACGAAATGTTCCATGCCTTATGTTTATTCTTCGCTTGGTTATGGATTCTTGTGGAATCTGCCGTCAACGGGTACCGCGGAACTTGCGAACAATAGAACCAGGTGGAGCAGTGACTCTGCAAAATGTGTAGATTATGTCGTGATGGAAGGTTCTCCCAAGGAGGTTTGCAAAAAACTGACCGATTTGACGGGGCATGCTCCCTTAATGCCTGAATGGGCTCTCGGTTTCTGGCAGTGTAAGCTGAGATATGAAAACCAGGAGCAGATATTGGAAGTGGCAAGAAAATACAAAGAACTCGGGGTTCCGATTTCTGTGATTATCATCGATTATTTTCACTGGACGGAACAGGGCGACTACAGGTTCGACCCGAAATACTGGCCCAATCCTAAGGAAATGGCTGACAAGCTGCATGAAATGGGTATAAAGCTGATGGTTTCCATGTGGCCGACCATTAATGAGCACAGCGAAAACTATCAGTATATGCTACAGCATAACATGCTTTTGAGAACCGCATCAGGAAGCAATCGGGTATTTGATTTCTATGGTCCTCAGGCCGAGATTGATCCCTCAAATCCCCAGGCGCGAGAGTACATATGGAATCGGTTGAAAGAAAACTATATAGATAATGGGGTCGATCAAATGTGGTTTGATGAGGCAGAACCTGAGATTCATCCGGAACACTTTGATAACATACTGATGTATGCGGGACGTGGCGATGAAGTGGGATTAATGTATCCGTATTTCTATTCACAGCTTGTATACGACGGCATGAAAAAAATGGGAAGGGACGATGTGGTAACATTATCCAGATGTGCTTATCTTGGGGCTCAAAAGTTTGGTACCGTTGTATGGTCAGGAGATATCCGATCCTCCTTTGAAAGCCTCACGGAACAGATAAAATCGGGACTGAATATGGCTATGTGCGGCATTCCCTGGTGGAATACCGATATTGGCGGATTTTATGGTGGAAACATTGAAAGTGACTATTTTAGAGAATTGATCGTACGATGGTTTCAATATGGAGTATTTTGTCCGGTAATGCGTCTGCATGGCAGCAGAGATGGACATGATCGCAGCAGGGATATTAAGGAACCTACCGGAGGAGACAATGAGATTTGGAGCTTTGGTGAAAAAAATCTTCCTATACTAAGTGAACTGATAGCACTTAGATATCGCCTGATTCCTTACATAAAGGAACAGATGGATATTGCTTCAAATGAAGGAATTCCGGTGATGCGCCCCATGTTTTTGAATTATCCCAAGGATGAGGTATGCTATCAAACCGGAGACCAGTATTTCTTTGGAGAAGATATATTGTTTGCTCCGATTTCGGTGCAGGGACAGACACAAAGAAAAGTATACCTGCCGGATGGAATCTGGATTTTGACGAAAGACAAGACAAGATATGAAGGAAATACATGGGTTACTATAAGTGCTGAAATCCACGAATTTATCGCATTTGTAAAAGATGGCGCAAAAGTACTTGAAGTATTTTGAACATTATGATTGCCCAATTGGGTAATATAGGAATGAAGGAAAATGGATAATATATTAAGAGTTTATACAAGAGGTATTGAACCGGACAAATATCCGGATGGATTGGCATTAAGTGTACATATGCAGATACTATCCGGGGAGAAAAAGATGCCACTTAACAATGATTATGGAATACTATTCCCAAAGGCTGATATTGATGACAAAAATGTTATTATGCCCAAATATGTCGGAAACATCAGTATAGCTAAGGCGTTATCAGGGGACTATTATATTACCGGAAACGATTTTTTGCAGGAAGGAATTATTAACCCTGAAAATACCGGTAATCTATGGGGATGGAAAACAAAAGACTTTATCAGCTATGAAGAAATTGGATTTGTAGAGGATAAGCTGATAAGTAGGGAGTCGGGATTAAGTATTGAAGAATTAAGAACATCTGACAGCGTGATTATCTCTGATAGTATGGCAAAAGCATTGATTGATTACTGGTCTGTACTACAGGTTACAGAGAAAAAGGATGATACCATATTCTATTCCGATGGTTCAAAATATAAGCTGAATACATCCAATCATTCCGGGCTGGGATATCCGCTGGCACGTGGATTTGGTGATCCGGTTATTATGCTGTGGAAAGATGATTACTATTTTATTTCAACAAATGACAATGAAAACGATATTGGTCTATATGTTCGAAAGGCACATGAATTAGAGGATTTATTCAAGGATGATGCGAAAATGTATCTGATTCTTGATAAAGACGAGGAGCGCGGTCTGATCCAGACGTTCTGGGCACCGGAGTTTCATATAATCAATGGAAATCTGTATATTTATTTTGCGGTCAGCAATGAACAGTGGGGACCACAGTGTCACCTGATGCGGTTAAAGGATGGAGGGGATATATTAAACCCCGGAGACTGGATGGATCCCGTCAAAGTGAAAAGAGCGGATGGATGTAATCTTGCTGAGAATGGGATCACACTTGATATGACATATGTAAGGTCTGGGCAGCGTCACTATTATGTATGGTCATATAGAGAGAATATAGGAACAGAACTGGATTCAGGTTCTATGCTGATGGTTGCAGAATTCTCTCCTGACAGACCGGAACGATTGATATCGGAACCTGTATGTATCTCAAGGCCATTCTATGGCTTTGAGAACGTTTGTGGGACGATTAATAATGAAGGTCCCTATGCTTTTTACCATAATAATAAAATATACCTGACATATTCCGGAGGTGATGCCAGAGGGTATCTCTATACAATTGGTATGCTCACAGCAAACGATGGGGATGATCTGGGTGATATCCGAAAGTGGGAAAAGTCCAAAACACCGGTAGTTCATTTCCTTTCTGTACCGGGGGAATATGGAGATGGTCACAATTCTTTCTTTATGGATAGAAATCATGACTGGTGGATTGCATACCACGCAGTGGGGGCCATCGGAGAACGGAAAATTTCAACCGGAATCAGAAGAGTGCATTTCGACGCACTAAACAGACCAAGGTTTGATATTCCATTATCAGATAATTTATCAAATGATGTCTTAAATAAAATGGATTCCTGTCCGATATACGTTATATAAACATCGCAAGAACGAAATGGATTTCGGTTAACGTCTCAAGGATTGAGTGCTTATGGTATAGTTACAATATACTATATCTTATTTCCAAAGTTTATATCTAAAATATCATCACTCTGTCAGTTCAGACGTTATGAATATTATCCCGCTTGAGTGCCACCAGTTTCTCGCTTGAGAGCCACTTGATTTCTCTATATTTTCAAAATACTACAACCACAAGATATAGTAATAACACCCTTGCTAAATTATCTAGCAAGGGTGCCTTTAATTATAGA